>JBOGJW010000447.1:0-8450 GCA_050745245.1 Terriglobia bacterium
GCTGCAATCCGTCGCCAAGGCCGGGCAGCTTGCGGACTCCTCCGGGCCGGACCACTGGGAGACCGCATCGCTCTCCGCCTTGAGCCGCCACATTGTCGAGAAACACCATGCCTTCTGCCGCGAGGCACTGGAAGGAATCACGGCACTGCTCGCGAAGACCGTTCAGGCTCACGGCGCGAACCACCCCGAGCTCGGCCGGATTCAGTCGCTATTTTCGGGAATGAGCTCCGAGCTGAATCTGCACATGATGAAAGAGGAAAAGACGCTCTTTCCCATGATCGCGCAGATGGAAGACGCGCGTAGCCAGGGCAGGCCGCCGGCGCAATTCCCGTTCGGAAGAATTCAGAACCCCATCAGCATGATGATCTTCGAGCACAATGACACGGGCAATGGACTAAAAGAAATTCGGGAGCTGAGCAAGGGCTACGAGCCGCCGGCCGACGCCTGCAACACCTACCGCAGCCTTTACGAAGGACTCCGGGAATTCGAAGCGGACATGCACCAGCACATCTATCTCGAAAATTACGTCCTCTTTCCGCGAACGGTTGCCCTCGAGCGCGGCGGTGAAATCCAGCCTCTATAGACCGGGCCGGCGCCCCGAAATAAATCACCAGGAACGGCAACGAGGACAATGACTCAGGACACAGACAAGCTGATTGAGCAAGCGGCGGCGGCGCTGAGAGCGGCCGGCGCGCGCGAGGTTTACGTGTTCGGTTCGGCCGCAACCGGGAAGTTACACGACGGCTCAGATGTGGACCTGGCAGTGTCGGGTCTTCCGCCGGAGGTTTTCTTTCGGGCGATGGGAGCTGCAAGCCAGGTCCTGCGCCGACCGCTGGACCTGGTCGACTTAGACGAAGACAATCCCTTTACGCGCTATTTAAAAAGTGAGGGGGAGTTGCGGCGTGTGGGATAAGCTTCGCAAGCAAGCGGCAACTGAGTTAGAGCGGTGTGCCGCCTGCTGGAGACGCACCACTCGCTTCTTAACCGATCGTCTGGCACGGACCCAAGCCCGGTTGAACTCATGGCGCTGGCTGCCCTGCTGCATTCGTTCTACAACGGCATCGAGAACATTCTGAAACGTATTGCCATCGAGGTGGACGGGGCTGTGCCGTCCGGAGAGTTCTGGCATCGCGATCTGCTGGATGCCATGATGAGGCCTGGGGTCTCGCGCCCCGCCGCGATCTCTGAGGAAGTGGGTGGGCGGTTGAGCGAATATCTAAATTTTCGGCACTTCTTCCGTCACGCTTATACGTTCGACGTACGGTGGGACAGAATGCGGGTTTTGGTATCAGACTGCAAGCCGACCTTTCACCGGTTTGAATCGGAACTTCAGAATTTCTTGCGGCAAGCTCCTCTGGGCCGGGAGTAGAACCGCTCAGAATTTCGGATAACACGTAATCGCGCCGGGGCTCCTGGGGTCTTCGATCCACGATCCCATCGCTTGCGTCTTCGCCAGCTCGTGGTATTTCGCAACCTTGTCCGGGTCAAGCTTTACGCCGAGGCCGGGGCCGGCGGGCACGGCGATGGCGCCGTTTTCGTACTTCAGTTTGCCGCCCTGGATCACGTCGTCGCAAAGGTGGTGGTAATGGGAATCAAGCGCAACTGCGAGGTTCGGCAGCACCGCTCCGAGGTGAAGCATCGCGGCGAGCGAAACGCCAAGCTCGGCGCCGCTGTGCATGCCGATATCGAGATTGAAGACTTCGCAAATCTGGCCCGCCAGGCGCGCGCGCGTAATGCCCCCATACCAGTGCGGATCGAGCAGCACCACGTCCAGCACCTCCAGCAGCGCGGCCGGCGGAAGGTCCTCAATGCTGAATACGGACATGTTCGACGCCAGTGTCACCCACGGCGCTTTCTGGTTCACCCGCGCCATTCCCCGTAAGCCCCAGGTGGGGTCTTCAAGGTATTCGAGATCGGAATCCCGGAGTTTCTTCGCGACATAGAGCGCTGTACTCACGGACCAGACGGCGTTCGGGTCCATTCGGATCTTGTGGTGGGGAAATGCCTCGCGCAGGGCGATGACGGTCGCGATCTCTTCGTCGGGCGGAAGCACGCCGCACTTGTATTTCATCGTCTGGAATCCGTACTGCGCGGTAAGCGCGCGCGCGAATTCCACCATCTGCGCCGCGTTCGAAACCTCGCCCTCGCCCTTCTCGTTGGGATAGCGGTAAAAGAGGTAGGCGCAGAATGGAATGCGATCCCGAATGCGCCCGCCGAGCAGGTCAGAAATGGGCCTTCCGAGCGCCTTCCCCTGAATGTCGAGGCAGGCGAATTCAACTGCGGCCAGCGGGAGAACGTGACCAAAAAGTTTCAGCGCGCCGGGCGAGCCCAGCTTCCAGCGGATACGCTCGAGCTGAAACGGGTCCTCGCCCCTGAGCGAGGCGCGGAACTCCCCGAGCTGCCCCTCGCGCGCTTTCCCGCCGTAGCACTCTCCGAGGCCGGTGATTCCCTCGTCGGTTTCAAGCTGAACGATAATGCGCGAGAAGCCGGGATGCGCTCCCTGCGAATAGCGCAGCGGCGCTTCAATCGGAACGAATACGGGAGTCCACTTCAAATCGGTAATCTTCATTGTTTGAGCACCGGATTGGCTTACCGTAGCGGCGCTCGGAGCCTGCCTGCAGGGCGGGGAGCACCGAAAGACAAAGAGTGGCGGTCAGAGACCGCCGCAACAGCCGCAGGCTTCACACTGTCTCGCGCGCGCCGGTGACGTCCGCCATCAGGATCGGCGCGAAGTGCATCAGCGTGATGCTGGGTTTTCGCCCCAGGTGCGATTCCGCCAGGGCCAGCGCCTCATCCATGGTGGAAGCCGTTTCCCAGCCCATCGTGCGGGCGGCGTAAGCGCTTTCCGCACCCACCACGATCACCTTTCCGACGTGGGCGCGGCCGTTTTCGCCCCAGTACCACATATAGAAGGGATGCACGCCGTGGTAGGCGTTCCCGGTGCGATACATACGGATGTATTCCGGACTTCTGGCAAATTCGCCTTCGTAGCGCCGCTGCAGCTCGAACGAATCGCGCGTCTCCGTCAGCAGGCGGTTGAAGAATTCGATGTACGAGGGGTGGTGCCGCGGGTCGAATTCGTTATACAGCGGGTGCGTGATGATGAGCACGCCGTTTTTCTTGACCACCGGCATTCCGCGGTACATGTTGTGGAAATACCCGAGCGCCATCACCTGCACCAGCAGCGGATTCAAAATGGAATTCACGTTGTACGGCGAAACGAACGGAATGCCGTAGACCACCACGTCGGATTGCCCCTCAACCGGCACGCCGTATTGCGCGTAGCAGTACGCGAGCGTCTTCTCGTGCACCGGGATCGTCGAGCCCGCGTGCACGGCGATCATCTCATAGGAGGCGGGGATGGCGAACAGCGCCTTTCGCTTCGCGGAGCGCGGAAGGCTGCGCAGCCCGAATCGCGTCGCGGCGAACATTGCGCGGTCGTAAGCGGAATGGCGGTCCTCATTCTTTACGAAGAACGCCATCCGGGGGTCGAACATCGCGTTGTTCAGCACCGTCTCGACGTGGAACACCTTCAGCCGCTCGTTGATCACTTTTCCGATGCGGTCGCACGAGCGGCTCATCGCCGAGCGCGTGTGATCGAAATAGGAATCGGATTCGAGGATCGTCTGCGGCGTGTGATGCGCCTGGAGCGCCGGGTAGTCACACAGCCCCACGCCCACCGACTTGTTGCCGCCGTCCATCGGCACGAGGTTGATGTTGACGTAGATCAAGAGGTCCGATTGCGCGGCGCGACGGTTGATGCGCACGCGCTCGCCCAGCTCCGTCTGGCCAAGGTCCTCCATGCCGCCGGGCGCTTCGCCGTCGTGGTTGTACAGGCGATCCGGATAGAAGGCGCCGAAGATCTGGGAGCCGACGGCGCGCTTGATCTCGGCGGCGCTCATCCGCCGGTGAAATGAAGTGGCGATGATGATGTGAACGTCCTCAACGCCGCTCGCCGCGAGCATTTCCACCAGAATCGTGAGCACCGACTGCCGGACGTCGGGGCGCTTCATCGGAGGCAGCGGGAGCGAGATGTCATCAATGGCAATCGTCACTTTCATGCCCGGCCGGAGCAGCGCGTCGAGCGGCTCGGAGTCCTCCGGGTGGGCCAGCGCGTATCGGATTGCGGCATTGCGGTTGCGCAGCGGGCGGATGGCGGGCTTGGGATAAACCACGCGCGTGCCCGCCGGCATCTTCACGCGCAGCAGGTCCTCGCCGTACCACATCAGGCGCGGGGCGGATTTCGCCCCAAGCTCCACCACGCAGCCCTCCGAGGAGACCAGCGCGTCGCGGCCTACCGCGTTCGGCGCGGGCTCTGAGGATTCGACCAGTTGTTCCAGCGCCGCGTGCGGCGCGTCAAGGTAGATCGACATCGGATGATCTTACACCGACAAGCATCCATAGAAAAAGCGGATGTCCGCAATAGAGTCTTTTGATTGGACACCCGCGCAGCGACAGGCTAACCTTTCCTCAGTGAACACCTCGTCGTGTTCATTCACTCGCGGACCACGAAGTCATCCATCGCGGCAGCGACTCGCCGCACAGTAATCCGAATTCTCATTGGAACGCACGGGACATTACACGGGGAGGAGTGTGCGCATGTCGCGAGTCTGCGAGCAGGGGAAGAGCACGTTCTGGGCAGGGGTAGTCGTTTCGCTGCTGATGCTATTGGCCGGAGCAGGCACGATGCGCGCGGACGGAGCAGCGCAGCCCGGCGCCGCGCCCGCAGCGCCTACCCGTGACGAGATCAGCCAACTGCGGGAACAAATCCAGCAAGTGTTAAGCGAACTTCAGACTCTGCAAACGAAGATTGACGCCGCGCAGTCAGCCGGCTCGAAGGCAGACCTGCAGCAACTGAGCCAGTCGGTTGAAAGCGAGCGAACCCAGATCACAGGCCTTGAAAAGCGGCTCGACCAACTGGCCGCGGTTGCTCCCGCAGATGCAGATCCGGTGGAAAACGCAAAAGCGGTCTCCGGGGTTGAGACAGGCCGGGGGCCCGAGACCACGCCCGGAATCACCTCGGGCCTCGCCCCGGCGGATATCTACAACAACGGATTTTTCGTCACCACCCAAGACCACAGCTTCTCGATGTACGTCAACACCCTGTTTCAGATTCGCTATACCGCATTCAAGCCGCAGGAGAACGTGACTCCGCTCGGGGCCGGCGCGGAAAGCGTGAATAATTTCGATGTTTACCTGGGGCGCTTTGCGGTTTCCGGCTCAGCGTTTGAACCCGGCCTGAAATATTTCCTTCAGTTCCAAGGGAGCACCGCCGGGAACAGCAATACCGAAACGCTCCTCGACTGGTTTACTTCCAAGACCTTTTCCAAGTACCTCACGCTCCAGGCAGGAAGGTTCTGGACGCCTTACACCTACGAGTACTACGATAGCCCCGCCAACTATCTGTTCGCGGATCTCTCAACCGCGGAGTACGCCTTCGTGCTGCCGCGGGTGATTGGGCTTGAAGCGTCAGGGCAGGCGGGCCGCCTTTCCTACGCCGGGGTCATCGGCAACAGCATTCCGGCGCTCGACGCGCCCGGCCAGGAAAACTTTACCAACCGGGTGTCCTATATCGGGAACGTCCATTACGACGTGCTGGCCCCCTATGGCTACGTCGAGACCGACCCGAACCCTCACGGAACAAAGCAGCCGGAGCTTACGCTGTGGGCTTCCGCAGCTTATAACCCCATCGCCGGCGCCTCCAGCTTCGAAAACGTGGTGCCCGGAGATAAGACCGTAGACGCCACCTCGACGTTAGGTTTCCGCTACGGGTTCTTCACCCTGCAAACCACCGGCTACTTCCGGCGCAACACGCCTTTTAACGGTCTTCCTCCCGACGATTCCTGGGGCTATGGCGAACAAGCAGGGTATTACCTGATCCCGGGACGTGTCGAGCTGGCCGAGCGGATTTCCGGCGTCAACTGGGGCGCACCCCACTTTCTGCTGGCGGATTTTCCGGTGAATACGTGGTTTTCAGGTCCCAATTTCCCGTACCACAACATTACGGAGCATTCTGTGGGGCTGAATTTTTACCTGTATGGCCATCACGCGAAAATGCAGTTGTCGTACTCGTACTTAAATGGCGACACATTTTCGCATTCTCTGTTCGGCGCGAACCGCGTGTGGGTGCAAACGCAGTTCATGTTTTAGCAGCGTGGTTGGGAGCGCGGGCTTCCAGCCCGCCTGAGTGCGGCCAGAATGGCCATGCTCCCAGAGAGGAATTCTGGAGGAGGAAAAATTTATGAAGCATCTGTTCCGTAAGGCTTATCTGCTGTTCTGTTGCCTGGCGCTGGCGTGGCTGGTGGCGCGGAGTGTCAATACCCGGCAGGGCATAGCCGCCGATGCTCCGGTTGTGAAGGTGGGAGTGCTGCACTCGCTCACCGGCACTATGGCCATCAGCGAAGTCACGGTGAAGAACGCCACGCTGCTGGCGATCGATCAGGTGAACGCCTCGGGGGGAGTGCTGGGGCGGAGGATCGATCCCATCGTCGAGGACGGCGCATCCGACCCCGCCATCTTCGCCCAGAAAGCCCAAAAGCTCATCCAGCAGGACCACGTGGTGACGGTTTTCGGCGGATGGACCTCGGCCAGCCGCAAGGCGATGCTGCCGGTCTTCGAGCGCTTCCATTCTTTGCTCTGGTATCCGGTGCAGTTTGAGGGCAACGAATGCTCGCCCGACATCATGTATTCCGGGGCGCAGCCCAACCAGCAGATTTTGCCTGCGCTCGACTGGGCGTTCGAAAAAGGCTACAAGCGGATTTTCCTGCTGGGCTCCGATTATGTCTTTCCGCGCACAGCCAACCTGATTCTGAAGCGGCACATTATTCACAGCGGGGGTGTCGTTGCCGGCGAAGAATACGTTCCACTCGGGGGCGCCGATTTCAGCTCGGTGATCACAAAGATCAAGCTTGCGCATCCGCAAATCATCTTCAACACGCTGAACGGAGACAGCAACGTTTCCTTCTTCAAACAGATGGCGGCCGCCGGGCTGCCTCCCTCCAAGCTGCCCGTGATGTCCTTCAGCATTGCGGAGCAGGAAGCGAGAGCCATGGGCACACGGCTTGTGGCCGGAAGTTACGCGGCGTGGAATTACTTCGAAAGCCTGAATTCGCCCATGAACCGAAAATTTGTGGCGGCTTACCGCGCCCGATATGGCGCGAACGCCGCGGTGGATGACCCGATGGCGCACGGCTACATTGACGTGCTCACCTGGGCGGCCGCAGTGCGGAAAGCCAAAAGCTTTGACCCGCAGGCCGTCCGAAAGGCAGCGGTCGAAGTGGATTGGGAAAACTCGTGCATGGGCAAAATCAAGTT
This sequence comes from Terriglobia bacterium, assembly GCA_050745245.1. GTDB lineage: Bacteria > Acidobacteriota > Terriglobia > UBA7540 > UBA7540 > RH2-MAG17b. Next base: position 7,315 of record JBOGJW010000447.1, read on the forward strand.
CGCCGACAACCAGAGCCTCTATCAAACCGCCTACGTGGGACAACTGCAGGCTGATGGCGAGTTCACAATCCTGTGGCAATCGAAGGACCCGTTGCGCCCTCAGCCCTACGATCCGCTGGTCTTTCCGGGCAAAACCTGCGTGCTGAGGTGAGAGGGGGAAATCATGGGGGAATCTGCCGTTGTTGCAGGCCAGTTATTCAATGGCGCGAGCGTGGCATCCATCCTGCTGCTGGCGGCGTTGGGGCTGGCCTTGAGCTTTGGCGTGATGAACGTCATCAACATGGCTCACGGAGAGATGCTGATGATGGGCGGCTATCTCTCTTACCTGACCTGCAAGTTCGTCCACGGGCCGCTGGCGTTTGTCGCCGCGCTGGGGGTTGCGTTCGTAGGAGCTTGCCTGCTGGGTGCGTTGCTGGAAGTCTCGGTGATCCGCTGGCTTTACGGAAGGCCGCTTGACACGCTGCTGGCTACTTGGGGCGTAAGCCTGATCCTGCAACAGGCGGCGCGCAGCGTGTTCGGCGCGATCGGGGTTGAGGTGACCGCGCCCGCATGGCTTAACGGCTCAATTACCGTCAAGAGCGGGTACTTCGCGGGCGTCGATCTTCCCTACGTCCGCATTTTCATCATCCTGCTGGCCGTCGTGGTGCTGGGGCTTGTCGCGTTATTTATCGCCCGGACGCGCTGGGGACTGCTGCTGCGCGCCGTCCATCAGAACCGTGAAATGGCAGAGGCGCAGGGAGTGAACACGCGCCGGGTTGACCTGGTAGTCTTCGCGCTCGGGACAGGCGTTGCGGGGCTGGCCGGCTCAGCCTTGGCGTTGATTTCCCCGGTGACCCCCACCGTCGGGCAAAGCTACGTCGTTCCGGCGTTCCTTGTTGTTATCGTCGGAGGACTCGGAAGCCTGCTGGGCACGTCGCTTGCCGCGCTGTTGGTGGGCCTCTTCTCCGCCGCGACGCAAATCTTCACCAGCGTGAGCACCGCCGACGTGCTGTTGCTCGTAATGGTGGTGGCGTTCATACAGTTCCGGCCCAAAGGAATCGTCGTGCGGCACGGCCGAGCGCTGGAGGAGACCTGAGTTGCGGAATTCCGAAGTAGCTCCGGCCCGGCGGATTGTGCCCGCAGTCGCCGCCCTCAGA
>JBOGJW010000448.1:0-3728 GCA_050745245.1 Terriglobia bacterium
CCTCTGAGCTGCCGCCGCCGCCCGGCACGGCGGGATAAGCATCGGGCCCGATCACGGCGATGGAATGAACGTACTGAAAATTCAGCGGCAGAAGATGGCCGGAGTTCTTCAGCAGCACAAGGCTTTCTTCCGCCGACTGCATCGCAATCTGGTTCGATTTCCAGTTGTAGAGCGGGATCTGCAGGTCGGTCTGGTTATGGTTCAGGAAGCCGTACTTGACGGCCACACGAAGAATGCGCCGTACCTTGTCATCAATCGTGGCGACGGAGACTTTTCCCGCTTTAATCGCCGGCAGCAGGGTCTGTGCGTTCATGTATTTGGCGGACGGCATTTCGAGGTCGAGACCGGCGTTCGCGGCGGAGATGCCGTCGTAGGTGGCGCCCCAATCGGACATCAGGATGCCGCGGAAGCCCCACTGTTCTTTGAGAATGTCCGTGTCCAGCACCTTGTTCTGCGTGGCGTGCTCACCGTTCACTAGGTTGTACGAGTCCATCACCGCGCCCACGTGCGCTTCCTTCACCGCCGCCTCGAACGCGGGCAGATATATCTCCCGCATCGTACGCTCGTCCACAACCGAGTTTTCGTTGTGCCGGTCGTATTCCTGGTTGTTCAGCGCGTAGTGCTTGATAGTAGCAACCACATCCTTGCTCTGCACTCCTTCGACATAGTTCACGGCCATGCGCGAGGCGAGATACGGGTCTTCGCCAAAATACTCGAAATTGCGGCCATTCATCGGCTCGCGATAGATGTCCACACCGGGGCCGAGGAGGAAGTTCACGCCGCGCGCCCGCGCATCACGCGCGAGCGACTCACCGATGCTCCTCGCCAGCGCTGTGTCCCACGACGCCGCCAGCGCAATACCAGCCGCGTAAGCTGTAGACGGCCCCCAGGTGCGCACGCCCACCGGCCCGTCGGACATTTTTAGTTGCGGCAGCCCGATCTGCGGCATGGCGTAGGTGAACATGCCATCGTGGCCGCCAATCAGCTTGATCTTCTGCGCGAGGGAAAGCTTGGAGAGCAGCGCGTCGGCGCGGCGGTCGATCTCGGCTGGCGAAAGCTGCCCAGGCGCCCGCTGCGCGATCAGCATCGCGGGCAGGATCACGAAAAGTACAAAGATGAAAGGTCTCAATCGGTGAAAAGTTTTCATCACGGCTCCCCTCGATTAAAAGTGAAAAGTGATAAGTGGGGTAGCGCAGCGCGGCAGAGCCGCAACCAAAGAACGTGTCATCCTGAGCGCAGCGAAGGACCTGCTTGTGTTGAAGGATCTCGCAAGAAAAGCAGGTTCTTCGCTCCGCTCAGAATTACAGGCCTCAAAATGTTTGCTAAGAAAACGAGAATTCACGGTATTGCATTGCAGACCTCCGTATTTGAGGTCTGCGGTTTGTGTTTAACGCCCCGCGAAAAGCCGCGGACCTGAAGAACGCAGGTCCGCGCTACGCCCAGCGCGTAAGAGTTTAGCGCAGCGCGGCCTTGCGGCCGCAACCAAACGCCATTTACAGTCATTCCCGGGAAAGCGGGAATCCATTTTATCAATGGACCCCCGCTTTCGCGGGGGTGACACGGGTGGCGGTGGCCCGCGAGCATCCAAAATGCCTGTTAAAAAAACAAGCATTTGCGGCCTTGCAACACAGCGCTTTCACTTTGCCGTGTCCCGCACTCGCGCCGCCAGCCTGGCGATCCCGTCAGCGAATATATCAGGACGCGTCAACAGGCTGACCACAATAAACGAGCCGCCCTCAAAGTCGTAGAAGTGGCCCGGATGGACAAGAATGCCATCTTCGCGCAGCATCAGCAAAGCCCATTCCTCGTCGCTCAACAAGGCTGGCAGGCGCAGGACGGCGCACCAGCCGCCTTCGATGGCGAGTCTCGTAATGGTCGAGCCGGGAGGAATCTGCCCGTCGAGCGCAGCCAGGTTCGAGAGAAGCCGCGCCATGATCTGTGCCTGGATCGACCCGCTCATCTCCAGCAGCGCCGGAAGCGCGTGAGCTACCGGGGCGCTCAGCGACAGGTAGGTGTCTGCAATCACTTCCAGCCGTTCTATTGCCTCGTGCCGAAACTCGGAGGGCCCGGAGACAGCGATCCACGCGCACTTCATCTGCGGCAAGGCCGAGATTTTGGAAAGTCCGCTCAGCGTGAACGTCAGCGCTCGTTCCTCGCCCGCGAAGCTGAAGTCCGGCGCAGATCCCGGGTACGCATAGTCGAGGAAAACCTCGTCAGCGATGAGTGCAGCTTGCGCTTCGGCGCAGCGCTCAACCAGGAATTCCCGCTCGCTTGCATGAATGTAGGAGCCCGTGGGATTGTTCGGGTGGATCACTACCACGGCCCGGGGTCGCGCGGCGAGCAAGGCCGCGAGCGCCTGGCGATCGATTTGCCAGCCCGCGTCATAATGTAGCGGATAGGTCTCGAGCGTGATGTCATTGAGGCTGGCCAGGTAATCCAGCAGCGGGTAGCTGGGGCGCGGCGCCAGCACTCGATCACCCGGATCGGTGAGCAGCCCGAAGACGTATGCGTAAGCTTCGCTGGTGCTCGACGTGAGAAAAATCTGCTCCGGATGGACGTGAACGCCGCGCCGGAGAAAATACGCCGCCACCGCTTCTCGAGCTGCGGGAAGACCGTGCGGGTCCGGCTCATAGCGCAGCATTCCGGGATTCTGAAATTGGGCCAGAACGTCGCCATACTCAAAGCCGCAGTGCGCGGGATTCGTCTCGGTCAGGTCCAGCACCGGCTGGCCGAGCTGAGCCTTTTCCTGGCGCAGCCTTGCCAGCTCGTTCATTACGCGTGGCCAGCGGGTGCGGGTTGAGAACATAGGGCGTAGCGCCGGCATCGTGCCGGCTTGAAGATGCCGCCGGGACGGCGGCGCTGCACCGGGCTTGCTCATGAGCGCTGTTTACATCTTCATCGCTACGCCGTGGGAGGCGCGCCACGTCGCGCGGCTGATCGCGCCGCGCCACGGCAAACTGGAAACGGGCGGACGCCTCACGGGCATCATCGGGCCGGTCTCAGTTGAGATGTTCGTCTGCGGCGCCGGTCCCCAGGCCGCTGCCGCGGCTGCGCAGCGGGCGCTGCTGGGCCGCGCAGTATCGGAGAAGCCCGGCATGGTTCTGGTCGCCGGATTATGCGGAGCGCTCTCGCCGCGCTTTTCTGAGGGCACGCTCCTAGCCTACACCCGCTGTATTCTTCGCCCCGGAGACGAAGAATGTATCCCCGTTCCGCTCGCCGCGCCGTTGATTGCGCAGCTCATCCAGGCAGGCGTCGCGTGCGAGCCCGCGGTCGGCGTCACGGACTCGCGCGTCGCCGCGTCGTGCAGCGAAAAAACAGAGCTGGCCGATTCGGGCGCGGACGTGGTGGACATGGAAAGCCATCCCATTCTTCAGGCGGCGCGCGCGGCAGGCGTCGATTGCGTCGTCTTGCGAGCGGTGTCGGATTCCGCGGCGATGAGCCTGCCCGATTTCACCGCAGCCTTCGCCCCCGACGGCCGCCTGCGGCGGGCCGCAGCCGCTCGGATCGCCTTAGGCTCGCCGATTCGTACCGCGCAGCTCGTGCGCGCCAGCCGCCGCGCGATGGACAAGCTAGCCAGTGCGCTTGAAGTGTTCTTCTCCTCCGGCGGCTTGACGGGTGAGCCTCGAGATCCGTAGCGGCGACTTTACGTCGCCAATCGGTGCGGCATTGAGCCGCCGGTAATGCTGCAGCTCCAGGCGCGACTGTAGCGGCGGGTTTATCCCGCCAGC
>JBOGJW010000449.1:0-5963 GCA_050745245.1 Terriglobia bacterium
GCGGATTTTTGATGGTGTAATGAGCATGGGAGCGCGGGCATCCTGCCCGCATCCTTTTGAGTTGCCGGACGGGCGGTGGTACATTTTGATTCGTAGGTCCGCCGCCCCGGCGCCCTTTAAAGCGAGCCTGCCGGCAAAGCGCCGGCGCTACGGAGGACACCATGGATCGCCGAACTTCGCTGAAGATGTCTGCTGTCGGGTTAGGCAGTCTCGCCGCCGGGCTCGGATTCGAGCGCCCCGGCGAGGCTGCCGCCGCTTCTGCCCCGCCGCGGCCAGCGCCGAACCCAGACGCGATTGGCCGCCCGGTTCGCGTGGTGAGCATCGGGTTTCATCCCGGTTACCCGCTCGAAAGAATCGTGAGCCTCGTAGATCGCGAGGGAACAAAAGGGGCGGATATCATTGTCATTCCGGAAACGTGTCGCGGTCTGGACGCGACGAGCGGGGAGACGATTGACGGGCCCACCGTCACCGCGATGGCGCGCCTCGCGCGGAAGCACTCCACCTACGTCGTGTGCCCCATCGACCGCCGCACCGACGGCGAGCGGCACAACTCCGCGGTGCTGCTGGACCGTGGCGGAAAAGTTGTGTGCATCTACGACAAGATCTATCCCGTCTGGCAGCAGGAATGCCTCCAGAAGCCGCCTGTGCTTCCGGGCCGGCACGTGCAGGTTTATCAGGCCGATTTTGGCCGCGTAGGCTTTGCGATCTGCTTTGACGTGAATTGGTCGCCGCTGTGGGAGGGCCTCTCGAATCAGAATGCGGAGCTGGTGATCTGGCCCAGCGCCTACTCGGCCGGACGCTCGCTCCAGGCGCGTGCAATCGACTACAACTATTACGTCGTCAGCTCCACCTGGATTCCCGATTGCCACGTGTTCGACATCGACGGCGAGCAATTAATTTACGACAAGAACAATCAGGGCCGCGAGGCCAACGTGACGCGCGTCACCCTGGATCTCGACCGCTGCATCTTTCACCAGGACCTCAACCTTCCGGAGAAACTTCACAGACTGCTCGCCGAGCGCGGCGATGATATCGAGCAGGAGAAATGGCTGGCGCTCGAAGGCTGGTTCGTGCTGAAGGCCAAGCGGCCCGGCGTCAGTTGCCGCGAGCTGGCGCGCCAGTACGGCCTGGAAGAACTGCGGCACTATATCAATCGCAGCCGGTGCGAGATTGATAAGTGCCGGGGATGGGAATTCTCGTAGGGCCCGATCCTTACGCGCCGATCACGGCTACAAGCTGCTTTACGGCGCCGGCGGATTTTTCGAGCGCGGCTTTTTCTTCAGCCGTAAGCTTGATTTCGATGATCTCCTCGATGGCATTCGCTCCCAGCTTCACCGGGACGCCCACAAAGAGGCCGTTGATACCGTATTCGCCTTCCAGGTAAGCCGCGCAGGGGAGAATTTTTTTTCGGTCGTGGAAGATCGCGTCGATCATCTCGACGACGGCCGCCGAAGGCGCGTAATAGGCGCTGCCCTTCTTCAGCAGGTTCACGATTTCCGCGCCGCCGTTGCGCGTGCGCGTGATGATGGCCTCGAGCCTTTCTCGCGGCAGAAGCTCCGTCACCGGGATGCCGGCAACTGTGGTATAGCGCGGTACCGGCACCATGGTGTCGCCGTGCCCGCCCAGCACAAAGCCCTGAACATTCTGTACCGAGACGCTCAGCGCCTCGGCGATAAACGTGCGGTAGCGTGCCGTGTCGAGTACGCCGGCCATGCCCAGCACGCGGTTCCTGGGAAACCCGCTCACGCGGAACGCCGTCTGCGCCATCGCGTCAAGCGGATTCGTCACCACGATCAGGACCGCCTTGGGCGAGTACTTCGCGGCCTGGGTGATCGCCGTCTTCACCACTTCATAATTCGCCTTGAGCAGATCGTCGCGGCTCATCCCGGGCTGGCGGGGAAGGCCGGCCGTCATCACCACCACGTCGGAGTTGGCCGTATCCGCGTAGTCGTTGGTGCCGGTCACCCGAGCGTCATAACCGACAATGGGGCCGGCCTCGAGCATGTCCAGGCCCTTGCCCTGCGCCACGCCTTCGACGATATCCACCAGCACCACGTCGGCCAGCTCGTTGTCGGCGACGCGCTGGGCCACGGTCGAGCCCACATTGCCCGATCCGATCACGGTGACTTTTCTGCGCATTATTCCTCCTGGATCAAATTGGATGGCGTCGTGGGAGCGCGGGCTTCCAGCCCGCTTGCGGCCGGGGACGGCCGCGCTCCCATAATTAATTCATGAAGCTGCGGAGCACGGCGGGGAGAATACCGCCGTTGCGGTAATAATCGACCTCGATCTCCGAATCGAGGCGCGCAATGGTTGTAAATCGTATCGCCTCGCCGCCCGGCCGCTTCGCGGTCACCTGAATCTGCGCGCGCGGGGAAAGAGAATCGCTGAGGCCGGTGAGGTCATACACTTCCTGCCCATTCAGACCAAGCGAAGCGGCGCTCTCGCCGGGCTTGAACACCAGCGGAAGCACGCCCATGCCGATTAGATTGCTACGATGGATACGCTCAAAGCTTTCGGCAAGCGCAGCCTTTACGCCCAGCAGCAGCGTGCCCTTCGCCGCCCAGTCGCGCGAGGAGCCGGAGCCGTACTCTTTCCCGGCGATCACCAGCAGCGGCACGCCCTCCTCGTGGTAGCGCATCGCGGCGTCATAGATCGACATTTGCTCGCCGTCGGGAAGGTGCAGCGTTACGCCGCCTTCAGTGCCGGGCGCGAGCAGGTTCTTCAGCCGGATATTTGCGAACGTGCCGCGCACCATCACGCGGTCATTCCCGCGGCGCGACCCGAAAGAGTTGAAGTCCTTCTTCGTGACGCCGCGCTCGATAAGATATCGTCCCGCCGGTCCTCGCTCCGGAATATCGCCGGCGGGCGAGATGTGATCCGTCGTCACGGAGTCGCCCAGCAGCGCCAGGAGGCGCGCGCCCCGGATATCCTCGATGGGCAGCGGCTCGCGGGAAAGTCCGGTGAAGAACGGCGGTTCCTGGATATAGGTCGAATCCTCGCGCCAGGGGTAAAGAGCGCCCCCGGACACCGCCACGGCGTTCCAGGCCGGATTGCCGCTCCATACGTTTTCGTAAGTGCGGCGAAACATCTCGGGGAGCACCGCGCGGGCGACCGTCTCCGAGACCTCCTGTGAGGAAGGCCAGATGTCCTTGAGGTAAACAGGCTGGCCGCCTTTACCCTTGCCGAGCGGTTCGCGCGTGAGGTCGGTATCGACGGTGCCGGCAAGCGCGTATGCCACAACCAGCGGCGGCGACGCCAGATAGTTCGCGCGCACGAGGGGATGAATGCGGCCCTCGAAATTGCGGTTCCCGGAGAGCACCGCGGCCGCAACCAGTTCGTTTTCGCTGACGGCTTCAGCCACCTCGGCGGGAAGCGGCCCGCTGTTTCCGATGCAAGTGGTACAGCCGTAGCCCACCAGATCAAAGCCCAGCGAAGCCAGATCGCCGAGCAGGCCGGTCTGCTTCAGATACTCGGTAACCACCTTCGAACCCGGAGCGAGGCTAGTCTTCACATACCGCGGCACTTGGAGCCCGTGCTCGCGAGCTTTCCGCGCCAGCAGGCCGGCGGCCAGCATTACGCTGGGATTCGATGTGTTGGTGCAGGAGGTAATCGCGGCGATCACCACGGCGCCGTGCCCCACCTGCTCGCGCGTTCCATTGAACGCGATTGTAGCCGTGCGCCGCGCCTGTTCCGGAGCAACTCCCAGGCCGCGCTCTTTTGCCGGCGTGGTGAGCACTCGCTCAAACGACTCCTTCATCTTCGAGAGCGGCACGCGATCCTGCGGGCGCTTCGGACCGGCCATGCTCGGCTCGACGCTTGCAAGATCGAGTTCCAGCGTGTCGCTATATTCCGGGGCGGGCGAACCGGCGGTATGGAAGAGCCCCTGTTCCTTGGTGTAGCGCTCGACGCGGTCTACTTCTTCCGCGCTTCGGCCCGTCTGCCGCAGGTAGCGCAGCGTCTCGTCATCAACGGGAAAGAAGCCTACCGTAGCTCCGTACTCCGGCGCCATGTTGCCAATTGTGGCGCGGTCGGGCACGCTCATTTCGGCGATGCCGTCGCCGTAGAATTCCACAAACTTCTCCACCACGCCTTTGCGCCGGAGCATCTCGGTGACAGTCAGCACCAGGTCGGTAGCCGTTACGCCCGGAGCGAGCCGGCCGCTTAACCGGAAGCCCATCACCTGCGGCGTGCGGAAGAAGTAGGGCTGCCCGAGCATGGCCGCTTCCGCTTCGATTCCGCCCACGCCCCAGCCGAGCACGCCCAGGCCGTTAATCATGGTGGTATGCGAATCGGTGCCGAGCAGCGTGTCGGGCACAAGAACGGTCTCGCCATCACGCTTCTGCGCCAGCACAACCTTGGCGAGAAATTCGAGATTCACCTGGTGAACGATGCCGGTGGCGGGCGGCACCACGCGAAAGTTCTGAAAAGCTTCTTGGCCCCAGCGCAGGAATTCGTAGCGCTCGCGGTTGCGCTGGAACTCGATCTCGGCGTTGCGCTGAAGCGCCAGCTCCTGCCCGAAAACGTCCACCTGCACTGAGTGGTCTATGACCAGGTCGACGGGGATCAGCGGATTGATGCGCGCCGGGTCGCCGCCCAGGCGCTTCATCGCGTCGCGCATCGCGGCGAGGTCCACCAGCGAGGGCACGCCGGTGAAATCCTGAAGCACGGCGCGCGCCGGTTTAAAGGGCACATCGCGCGCAGCCGGAGTTTGCGCGTTCCAGGCCGCGAGTGCGCGAACGTCGTCGTCGGTCACCTGGCCGCCACCGCAGTTCCGCAGCAGGTTCTCCAGCAGCACCCGGACGGAATAGGGAAGGCGCGAAATGCTGCCGAGGCCCGCGTTCTCCAGCCGGTCCAGGCGGTAGATCACCGCCTCGCCCTCGCGGGTGGCCAGCGTCGCGCGCGCTCCGAAATTGTCGTTTCTCTCGCTCAATGCTCAACTTCCTCCGAAGTCCAATCATAGGTCACGCTCCGGGGACCGTCAATGCGAAGTAGAGGCGGCTTTACGCCGCCAATTTCGGGCTGGCGGGATAAACCCGCCGCTACACGCGCCCGAAACCGGGACGTCACGGTCAACGCACGATACGTTCTTGCCAACTTGCCACTCGCCACTTGCCACTTTCTTTAGACCCCTGTACGCTTTCCCTATGTGTGGCATCGTCGCCTACGTGGGCCAGCAACGCGCGCGCGGCGTTCTGCTGGAGGGGTTGAAACGGCTCGAGTATCGCGGCTACGACTCGAGCGGGCTCGTCATTCTGAACAGTTCCGCTCCGTACCTGGCAAGGGCGGCGGGAAAGGTAGCGCAGCTCGAGGCGCGCGTCGAGCGCGACTCGCCGGAGGGCTTCGCCGGCATTGCGCACACGCGATGGGCGACCCACGGAAGGCCGACCGAGACCAACGCGCATCCGCACGCCGACTGCTCCGGCCGGATCTTCCTCGTCCATAACGGAATCATCGAGAATTATCAGCCGCTGAAGAAGGCGCTCCTGGCCTCCGGGCACACGTTCCGCTCTGAGACGGACACGGAGGTGCTCGCCCACCTGATCGAAAGCTTCTACCAGGGCGATCTCGAAGCTGCCGTGCAACGCGCGCTTCAGGAAGTGCAGGGCACGTACGGCCTGGCGGTAATGCACGCGGCGCTTCCCAAGGAGATTATCGTCGCCCGGCGCGGCAGCCCGATTGTGCTGGGCGTGGGCAAGGACGAGTGCCTGGCGGCCTCCGACGTCTCGGCGCTAGCCCGGCACACGGACCAGGTGGTGTACCTCGAGGATAATGAGGTGGCGCGCCTCGAAGGCGGCCAATTCTCGATCAAGACGCTGGACAACCGCGCCGTGAGCCGCGCGGCGCAGGCGCTCGAGGCCGGCCTCCAGGTGATGGACCGCGGCAACTTCCCGCACTACATGCTCAAGGAGATTTTTGAGCAGCCGGAAGCGGTGGAAAACGCACTGCGCGGGCGCTTGAAC
>JBOGJW010000450.1:0-4503 GCA_050745245.1 Terriglobia bacterium
GCATTATCGGTTTTGATTTCAGGCAGGCTACCGACGTCAAAAGCGACGAGGTCCGACGAGCCGAGCGGGGTTTGAAGCCGCAGCCAGTGGACACCGGGCATGGCCGATCCCGGCGCTGTAATCTCGATCTTCGCTTGCTGCTTTTTGCCCTGCGGGACTTCAGCGCTGAGATCCACATTGATTCGGATGGTCCGCGCCTTCTCCTCAACGTTCGCCACGGAGAGGACGCGCGCACGGAATCCCGAAGCATCGAACAGCACGTCCCTGATTCCGGCTAAATTGCGCCCATCGATCGTGAAGGTTTGCGTTGTGCCACGCCGCATGCCTGCGGGCGCAATGGTGGAGATCGCGGGGGGAATCAGCGGAGCGGTCGTGCCGGCGAGGGCCGCCGGTTGTTCCGGCAGGACGGTCGCGGCGGTCGGGATCTGCCGGGTATTTTGCGCGCGCGCCTGCCAAGCTGCAATGCACAGCGACGCGGCGAGCATGAACAGGAGTTTCGCTCTCATGGCCAATTCCCTCTCTGGAAGAACACACCCGCTGTCATTCTGAAGCAGGGTAGCGCGGACCTGCGTTTTTCAGGTCCGCGGCTTTTCAATTCGAATCAGGCAAAATGCCGCAGACCTCAAAGCCGGAGGTCTGCGCTACCGCGCTCAGGATGACAATGCAATTTTTCCGGCTAACATGCTAACGGGTCGCCTCCGCCGTGCGCACCGGCGCCGCGGGTATATACGGCTGAAACGCAACCAGCGGCCCCAGCGCCTGCTGGAATGAGCCCATGCGGTAAATGCTCAGCGTTCCGTCAAATCGCCCCGCCGCCAGCCACCTGCCGTCCGGGCTCAGACTCAATGCGTCAACCCAGTCGGACTGATGAGGAATCGTCCCGATGGGGTCGAGCGTCGCGGCATCTCGAATTCTGATGGAGCCGTCGGACGAGCTGGTGATGATCTCCTTGCCGTCCGGCGACCACGCAATCTGCAAAATGCTGCCCTCGTCCGCGATCAGCGACTGAGCCAGCGTTCCCCCCGTCGCCGTGAGGTTCCAGATGTAAATGTGCATGTCGTAGCCGGCGGCGGCAATCTGCTTGCCCGACGGCGAGAAGGCGATGGCGCTGATCCCGTCCACCGGATCGCTAAGCGTGTAGAGGCGCTCACCGGTGGCGACGTTCCAGATTTTTACACTGTTATCCTGCGAGCCGGAAGCCAGCCACTTCCCATCGGGGCTGAAAGCGACGGCGAAAACCGCGTCGATATGGTCCTTCAGCGTGCGTACCTCTTTGCCCGAGGCGGGGTCCCACAGCTTGATCAGCTTGTCATAGCTTCCCGAGGCGACGAGCTTGCCGTCGGGGCTGAAGGCCACGGAGTAGATGCAATCCTTGTGCCCCCGGAGGGTGTGCAGGAGGTGATCCGACTGCAAGTCCCAAAGCTGAATTTCGCCCCAGCGCTGGCAAAGCCCGCCGCCCGCGGCCAGCAAGTTGCCATCCGGGCTGAAGGCTACGGAGCGCACCATGCCCGCGGCGCCATCCAGCTTGTGAAGCACTTTTCCGGTGCGCGGGTCCATCAGGCGAACTTCCTTGTAGCCGCCGAGCGCAAGAATTTTTCCGTCGGGCGAAAACGCCGCTGAGCCCACTGGCGACACCTCGCGAAAGCGAGGCTTGATGTTCGGGATGTTGAGGTGGGTTGTGATGGTGGCGGATTCTCCTGGCGCGGGGCCCTTCGCGCCCGCGTCAATCCAGGCCTTAATGGTTGCGATTTCCGCAGCGGACAGGGGATTTCCGCCAAAAGGCATCCGCGGCTGAATGTTGCCTTCTACCATCAGCACCAGGCGGCTCTTGGCGCTATTTCCCGGAACGATTTCGGCGCCGTGCTTGCCGCCCTTCATCAGCGTCTGGTAAGACGCCATCACAAATCCGCCCATTTTGGCCGCGCTGCTATGGCAGGCGAGACACTTCTGCTGCAGGATGCTGACGACGGCTTGGTAAGAACCGGCAGACTGAGCGCCAGGCGGCTCAGCAAAGACCATGCCGGACGCAAGGAGCATCGCGCCGCAGACTATGCCGATCGCCGACAATCGACAATTTGAAATTTGAGATTTCACCTGCACGTTATTAGAAGGTTTTAATGTTCTTTGTTTTCAACGATCAATAGGCTTCGTTCCAAAAAAACTTGCCACTCGCCACTCGCCACTTGTCACCGCCTTTTAGTGGTCAAACACGAATTCCCGGCTCGTGAGCATGGCCCAGGTAAGGTCTGAGAGCGCCGCGCGGCGCGCGCTCATCTCGCCTTTCACTTTCTGCGTTTCGGCGCTGCGCAGATGCGCAGTGAGCATGCTGAGCTCGGCGGGCGAGGGCGGGCGGCTGAACGCCGCGAAGTAAAGGTACGTGACGATCTGCGAATCCGAGTCGCCGGCCTTGATCAGCTTATCGAGCATGTTTCCGCGGGCGCGCAGTTTGTTGTTCAGCGTATCGCCGTTGATGATGTGCAACGCCTGGGTGATGGTCGGCACGGAGCTGCGTTCGCTCTCCTGCGTCTGCTCGCGCAGCGGGCGGCCAAAGGCGGTGAGGAAGTACGACTTCACGGCGGTATCCGGCAGTTGGAGCGCTCGCGTGCCCAGCGGATACCCAGTGAATTTTTCGGGCTCCTGCGTGACGCTCGAAAGCGCATCGAGCAGCACCTCCGCAGGAAGGCGCCGGATGAGGTAATGCGAGTAATACTTCTCATCCACGATGTTTTCTTTTGTCGGCTTCGAGGCGGTCTGATAGGTTGCGGACTGCATGATGGTGCGGATGAGATAATCCACGTCCATTTGGTGCGCCAGAAAGTCTTTCGTCATCGCGTTGAGCAGCGCCTCATTCGTGGGTGGATTGGTGGCCCGCATGTCATCCACCGGCTCCACCAGCCCCTCGCCCATGAAGTTCTTCCAGACGCGATTCACGATGGCGCGGGCGAAGAAGGGGTTCTTCGGCGAGGTGAGCCAGTTTGCAAAGTAATCGCGCAGGTTTACGGTGGTGTCGAGCGGCAGGGCCTTGGCGTCCAGCGGCTTGGGCGGCAGCGGATGCGTAAAGCGGTCATCCGTGTACTGCCCCGAGACGCCGGGATACACCGTCACATCGCGGAAAATGGGCCCGATGCCGGGGCGGGAAGTGCCTGGCGCTCCCATCTTCAGGCGCACGCGCGCAAACAAGTCCGCCATGCCGTAGTAATCCTTCTGTGTCCACTTGGCGAGAGGATGATTGTGGCAGTGCGCGCAGGTGATGTTGATGCCGAGGAAGGCCTCGGTCATGTTCTCCGAAATTTCGACTGGGTCGCGGTGGATCACCCAGTAATTCGCGGCCCCGTTCTGGAGTGTGTTGCCGCTGGCGGTGACAATCTGGCGGACGAACTCGTTCCACGGCTTGTCCTGCGCGACGCTCGTCCTGATCCAGTCGTAGTAGCTCCACATCTCGGGATAAGAGAGCCGGTTGCTGGTCACCAGCAGCATGTCCGACCACTTGTACGCCCAGTAGTCTGTGAACTCCGGCCGCTTCATCAGCGCGGCGATGAGGCGGTTGCGTTTGTCGGGCGACTTATCCTTGAGGAACGCTTCCGTTTCTTTGGGCGTCGGGAGAATGCCGGCCGCATCGAGATAGGCGCGGCGGATGAACTCCGAGTCGCTTGCCGGCGGCGAGGGCGGAATGTGGAGCTGCTGGAGGTGAGCGAGAATGTAATCGTCAATATAGTTGTGCCGGGGCGCGCGGCGGAAAACCGCCTCATCGATGCCGTAGGGATAAGGAATCCGCATGCGGGCGAACGTCACATGGCTCAGATACCACACCGTGACCGGCGCCTCGCCGTAGCCGTGCATCGTTACCAGGCCTGAATCGTCCACCGTGGCCACGGCTTCATCGCCGCTGTCGTACTTCGCCCAGCGCGTCACGTCCTCCGAATGGCCGTCCGAGAAGGTGGCCATCACCACCATTTGCTGTTTGGCGCCCGGAACCAGCGAAGCCTCATGCGGATAAACCTGAAGGTCTGTAATCTGCGGATCGGTCGCCTTGGGCGGCGGCATTCCGGCTGCGATCCACCCGGAGATCACCTTGTATTCGGGCGAGCCCACCGGAAACCGCTGTCCGCCGCCGTGAGCAATGGTGAGCGTCGGCTTCAGCAGGATCAGGCTCATGGCCGGCTGCATGCGATTGGTGCGCCGCCCGATGGCCTGGTGCGTGAGCGTGTAATAGTCGGTGACCGGGTCGAACCCGCGCAGCGTCAGCTTGAAGCCGTTCTTCCCCGCCGCGGCCCCGTGGCACGGGCCGGAGTTGCATCCCATTTTCGTCATTACGGGCAGCACGTGATTGCGGAAGCTCCATACGAACGGCGAGCTGAAATTCGTCACTTCTACCGGCGCGCTGGCGCGGTCGCCTTTGAAAATCGCTGTCAGGATGGTCTGCCCGTTGCCTTCAGCGTGAACGAATCCCTGGCTGTCGATCTTGCCCACAGCAGGGTTCGCGCTGGTGATGCGCACTTGGGA
>JBOGJW010000451.1:0-3018 GCA_050745245.1 Terriglobia bacterium
CAATGGACCCCCGCTTTCGCGGGGGTGACACTGCTGGCGGTGGCCCGCGAGCATCCAAAATGTTTGCTAAAAAAACAAGAAATTACGATATTGCACTGCAGACCTCCGCTTTAGCGCCGGTGTCCCACGACTTGCGGCGCTGGGGACAGCACCGCTACAGCAAAAACCGCGGACCTGAAAATGCAGGTCCGCGCTACCTCGCTGAGTCATCTGCTACTGCGCGATGGCGAGCGTAAACGCGTCGCCGGCGCTGATCTTGCTGCCGGGCGCAGGGGACTGGCTCAGGATTGCGCCGCTCGGCGCGCCGCTCCCCGTTACCTGGTTCACCTTGCTGATGCTGAACCCGGCGGCCTGGAGCATCGACTGCGCCTGCTGCAGCTTCATTCCTGTAATTTTCGGACAAACGTAGGCGAGCGGTTCTTCTCCCGTCGAGACCAGAAAGTCGATGGCGGGGCTGCGGATTTCGGTGGCTGCGGCAGGAGGGTCCTGGGCCACAATCCGGCCGGCGCCGTTTGAGGGCCAGTGGACCTCGACGACGTGTCCAACCGTTAAGCCTTTCTCAACCGCAAGAATTTGCGCCACGCGAATGCTCGCGCCCACGAGGTTCGGCACCACGATTCGGGGCGGGCCTAGGCTCACCATAACGTGGACGTGCTGTCCGGCTTTTACCTTCGTCTCCGGCGGCGGCTCCTGGGAGAGAATGTCGTTCGAGGCGTAGTTGTCGCTGAACAGCTTGTCCTCGACCTTCACCTCCAGCCCCATATCCCCGGCGATTCGCTCCGCTTTCGCCAGGCTCATCCCCACCAGTTTCGGAAGCGTCTCCTGGTTACCTTGGATAGTGAGCTTGATGGTGGTGATCGCGCTGATCACCGCGACGGCGGCGAGGAAAGTAAACAGGAGGAACAGCCGGAATAAAAAGCGAATCCGCTCGACGGCGCGCATCGGCATGGCCCGATTCTAACACGCGGGCGGGGCACTGCCACTTAGCGCCGGCGTCTCGCCGGCCTCTCTCCTTAAATGCCGGCACGATGGCGGCGCTACGAATTACCAATAGAACTTCAGCGCAAACTGAATCTGGCGCGGGTCGTTCGGATCGTCGCGCGTCGATGTGATCTGGGCGAAGGTCGACGGATTAGCGAAGTTCAGCGAGCCGGGATTGCTGAAGTTCGGCGTATTGGTCAAGTTAAAGACTTCGGCGCGGAACTCCAGGTGAGTGCGCTCCGAGGTGGTGAACTCCTTGAAGAGTGAGAAATCCAGCCGGTGGAAGCCGGGGCCGGCAACCTGTGTGGGAGCGCCGCCGAGCGGCGCAAGATCCGTCTGGCCGATCGCCGTCACCTTGGGCGGATTAGCGAAGGCCGCGGCATTCAGCCAGTGCGTAACATTATGCGGCCCGGCGATGGGATTCTCTCCGGGCGCCAGCAGCGCGTTGCATCCCGTGCCAGCCTGCGTGGTGACATTGCAGCCGACGGTGAACGGCTGGCCGTCCTGCAGCGTCAGAATCCAGTATGTACGCCAGCCGCCGAGCAGCGCGTTCACTACCTTTCCACTCTTTCCGAACAGCCGGTGCCCGCGACCGAGGGGTAGTTGATACCCGCCGCTCACATGGGCGATCTGCCGCACGTCCATATCGCACACCCCGTAGTCGTACTGGATGCCCGCGCCCGGAACGTAGGGCGCGCGGTAGCCGCCGATATCTCCTACCAGTCGGTCGCGCATATCGGTGCGGCATTTTGACCAGGTGTAATCGGCAAGAAAGTTCAACCCATGGCTGAATCGCCGCTCAAACGTCCCTTGGAGCGAGTTGTAGCCGCTGTTGCCCTGTGTCGTGTCGTAGAGTCCTCCGCGGCCCAGATCGGGGAACGGAACGTAAAGCTGAGGGTTGGTGCCGGGCGGCAGCATCTGCGAAACCTGGTTGTTACCGGCGCTGGTGATCAGATGGCGCGCCTGCGAACCAACGTAGCCCACCGAAACTGAGTCGTTCGGCGTCACCTGGTCCTGAAGCGTGAAGTTGTAGCTCTGCGTATAAGGCGTCAGGAAATTGTATTGCCAGGCGAAGAGCTGAAGCCCCGAGGGATTTACGCTCGTGGCACTCAACGGAATGCCCAGGAAACCTTCTTCGAGCGTGGCCACCGCGCCGTTCGGGTAAATGATGGGGTGCGCCGGGTCCGGGGTGGGGAAATTAAACCGGAAAATGAACGGATAGTTTGACCCGAGGTCATCGCCTCCCACATCCTCGAATCCCCCGTAAAAAATTCCGTAGCCTCCGCGCAGAACCAGCTTGGGAGTGATTTGATACGCCAGCCCGAAACGCGGCGCAAAGTTGGTGAGCTGCGCTTTAACCAGCCCGAAGAGATACGAGCCCTGGAAGGCGATTCCGTCCTTCATGGCGGCATTGATGAAGCTCGCCGACAGCGGCACCTGCCCCGCCGCGATGCGCGAGTCCTCCACCAGGAAGCTGGCGCCGTTGAAGGGCGCGGCAGGAATAAAATTCGCCATCGCGCCATGATTCTCGCCGGTGGGGCCGAAGTACTCCCAGCGCACGCCAAGATTGAGCGTGAGCTTCGGCGTCGTCTTCCAGTCATCCTGGAAATACAGGCCGTAATAATTCCGGCCGTAATCGGGCCGCGCGAAGTTCGACGCGTTTACGGACGTCGCCCCGCCGACGAGATTAACGCCCCCGGGTACGGTGGAATTGATGGGCGTGAGCAGAAAATCGGCGATTCCCGTGCTGCCATCCCCGATATTCGGAATCGAGGTGAACGTGTCACCAAAGGTGAACTGACCGCGCGAATAGGGCGGCGCAAGGTTTGTGAACTTCATATGCTCGAATTGGAATCCGCCCTTGAACGTGTGCGAGCCCTGAATTTTAGTGAGGTTTTCCAGCAGCTCGGTGGCCTCCGCTATTTTATCCACCGGCAGGAAGGTGTTGCTGCCGATGCCATCGAGGTTCCCGATGTCGAGCCGGGGCAAGCCGCCGTTTTCCGCGATCTGCGGAATGCCCCCTATGCCGTACTGGGC
>JBOGJW010000452.1:0-5376 GCA_050745245.1 Terriglobia bacterium
GCCCCGCCCTCGATGAGGTAGGAGGCCAGCGTGAACGGCGCGCCGGAAAAGCCGATCAGCGGCAGACGCGATGGAAGGCTGGCGCGCGTGCGCCGGACGGCTTCGAAGACGTATGCCAGCGAATCGCGCGCTACGGCGGGGAGCCGGCCGATCTCAGCCGCACTCCGCAGCGCGGGCGTCACGCGCGGTCCGGCTCCCTTCTCGTAATCAACGCTGAAGCCCATGGGCTCGGCAACCAGCAGGAGATCGGCAAAGAGAATGGCCGCGTCAGCACCGATTCGCTCGGCGGCGGTAACGGTGATCTCCGCCACGCGATCCGGGCTCTTGCACAATCCCAGAAACGGGATGCGAGCGCGGAGCTCCCGGTATTCCCTTAAGTAGCGCCCGGCTTGACGCATCAGCCAGACCGGCGTGGCATCCACCGGCTCTCTGCGGCAGGCGCGCATAAACCGCGAATCATACCAGGCAGGCCGGGCGGGCGAGGGTGATGTCCCGGTTTCGGCCACGAATGTAGCGGCGGGTTTATCCTGCAAGCCCGATGACGGCGTAAAGCCGCCTCTGCGCGCCCGGAAGTGAGGGATCGAATCCGATTCATCCTTCTCGCGCAACAGCGCGCCTGACCGCTGAGCTGCCTCGTGGACAAGTATGCCCATCCTGTGATGCTCCGGCTCCACGTCCGCGGCGATGCCGTGGCGGCGGAGCGCCTCGCTGCAAGAGGGCCCGATGGAGCAGACCACGCAGCGCTTCAGCGGCGATTCTAACGACAATCCCATACCTGCGGCGACCTGCCACACGTGCTCCACTTGCACCGCGTTGGTGAAGATCACGACGCGCGCCTGGCCGCCGGTAATCGCTCGCAACGCCTCTTCCAGAGGAGCGGAATCGCGCGGGAGCGTCCAGCGATATACGGGGACGCGGAATACGTCCGCGCCGCGCCGGACGAGCTCTGCGAGAAATTCGTTATTCGCCGCGCCGTATTCCTGCACGGCGACGCGCGTTGCCTTGTTTGGCAGCGAATCGAGCGCGTTCAGCACTTCGCGCCATGTGTTCGGCTCCGGGGCGGCGATGATGCGATTCAGGCCAAGCGTTTTGAGGGCGCGGACCGTCTTCGATCCCCGCGCGATCACGGCGGTGCGAGCGAGCGCGCTCACAATGGCGGCCCGGGCGTGACGCTTCTCAATGGCGCCGACCAGCGTGGTGACGCCAACGCCCGTCATCAACACGACGGCATCGAAGCGTCCTGCGAGCAGGCGCTCGGCGAATTCGAAAGCCGCGCTGTGGTCTTCGAGTGGAACTTCCTCAACCGACGGCGCGATGCGGGGTGCGCCGCCGTGCCGCGCGATGAGCGATGCGGCCTCGCGCGCGTTGCGCGTTTCAAACGCGACGACCTCCACCCCGCCAAAATCGG
Source organism: Terriglobia bacterium (assembly GCA_050745245.1). Taxonomy (GTDB): domain Bacteria; phylum Acidobacteriota; class Terriglobia; order UBA7540; family UBA7540; genus RH2-MAG17b. The sequence continues at coordinate 1,409 of JBOGJW010000452.1, forward strand.
CGGCCGGGCGAGCTTCGACTGAAGCTTCTGGGATTCGACCTGATTCCATTGCGTTCACCTCTGCCGTCCGTTCTACATTATACGGGATACCCCCGGCTCGCCCGGAATGTTGAAGGATGTCCGCCGCTTAGCTGACACCGTGCGCGGTACAGTTCTCGCTCTATTTCAATGATTAGCACTTTTTAATCTTACTGATTCTAAAGGCTTGGTAGGCTTCGTTCCGCAAAAAAAGATCAATTTTTCTCGCTTTACACCGGCACGAATTGACACCGTCCTCAATGGAGTTTTCACTATTTGTTCGCGTGTTTTCGTTGTCTGCCGGTTCACACCTTATGTTCCTGTTCTCCGCCAGTCTGCCACCGGACGAGGCGGGAATGGAGACGCGTGGGACGCACGAGACGGCAATTTTCAAATTAGAAATCATACGCCAGCAGTCTCCTCCGCCGGCGACCGGGATGACAGCTTAGGGAAAGACCTGAAATACGCAGGGTCGCACTACCCTGCCTGGGAGCCGGCCGTGCCGGCCACAACGTCGGAGGTCCGCGCTCCACGCGTATGTTACGATAAAGCTTTTTTGGAGGATGCGCGGATGAGCGGAAAGAAGCTAGAGGGCAAGATTGCGGTAATTACAGGAGCGAGCAAGGGCCTGGGGAAGGCGATGGCGCTCGCGCTCGGCGCGGCGGGCGCTTCCGTTGCGCTGGTTGCGCGCACGCCCGGACCGCTGCAGGAGGCGGAGAATGCCGTCAAGCAGCTCGGGAGCGAGGCGCGAGCCTTTCCAGCAGACGTCGGACGCGAAGAGGACGTGCGCAGGGTCGAGGACGCGGTGATGCGTACGTTCGGCGCCGTTCACATCCTCATCAACAACGCCGGGATTAACATCCGCAAGCCGCTGGTGGAGTTTAGCCTGGAAGAGTGGCGCCGCGTAATGGATACGAACCTTACCAGCGTGTTTCTGATGTGCCGGTCGTTTGTCCCGCGCATCAAGGGCCGCGGCTACGGGCGCGTCATCAATATTGCATCGACGATGAGCCACGTGTCGATTCCGGCGCGCTCGGCGTACTCGGCCAGCAAATCGGCGCTGCTGGGGCTCACTCGCGCGCTGGCGCTCGAGCTCACCGGCGACGCCATCACGGTGAACAGCATCAGCCCGGGCGTGTTCGCTACCGAGATGAACACGCCTCTGCTCGAAAATCCGGAGCTGAGCCGGCAGTTCATGTCCAACACGCCGCTGGGTCGCTGGGGCCGTGTGGAGGAGATCGGCGCGCTGGCGCTTTACCTGTGCTCGGAGGAAGCGGGATTTATCACCGGGGCGGACATCCTCATCGATGGCGGGTGGACGGCGCGGTAAATGGTGAATTGTGAATTGTGAATGACGCTTACTTACTGGAGGGGCGGCGATTCGCAGACATCACTAAACAATGTCTGCTAATTTGGACGAGCTTGGCGGCTGTCACCTGCACTCTGGTATAACATAATATGTCTCGGGCAGAACTTAGCCCGCGCTGTATTATACTGTTCACGTGGAATACGTGCTCGGCATCGACGTAGGATCTTCGTCCGTCAAGGCCGGAGTCTTCACGCTTGCGGGCAGCCTGGCGGCGATGTTCACGCGCGCCTATACGGCCCGCGAGCCGCATCCCGGCTGGAAGGAGCAGGACGCGGAAATCTGGTGGAATGCGGTTGCCGATGCGTTGCGCCAGATCGCGGTTGAGATTGATACGCGCCAGATTCGGGCGATTGGGTGCGCGGGCCATATCTGCAGCCACACTTTCGTCAACCGGCTGGGCCGGCCGTTGCGCGCGTCGCTTGGTTTCCAGGACCAGCGGGCGGCCGCGGAAGTGGCGGTGCTGAATGCACGCTTTTCCCGGAGAGAGCTCGCGGCGGAGCTGGGCATCGATCTTCCTCCCGCCGCGACTTGGCCTCTGCCCCGGCTGATGTGGCTGCAGGCAAACGATCCGGAGGTGCTGGAGCAAGCACATTACGTTCTGCAACCAAAAGACTTCATCAACTTCCAACTCACGGGAGAATTCGCCTCCGACGCGTCGAGCAATCGCGGCCTGGTCAGCCTCGCCACCGGACGCCCGCCAAGTTCAATCCTGTCTCGTTTAGGCCTCCCGGAACGCCTGCTGCCGGTCATCTATCCGCCCGAGCGGGTAATCGGCCGCGTCTCGGGCGTGGCCGCGGCGGCTACAGGCCTGGCCCCAGGCACGCCGGTGGTGGCGGGATGGAATGACCTGAACGCGAGCGTGCTCGGCAGCGGGACGGTCGGGCACGGCGCCGCCTTTGACGTTACCGGAAGCAGCGAGCACGCCGGCGTGGTTACGGCGACGGACCGCCGCGCTCCGGAGTTGATGTGCGCTCCTTTTCTTCCGGGCAAGAGCCTCTTCTACGGAGTCACTTCGAACGGCGGATCGGCGCTTGCGTGGTGCTGCGATCTGTTCGAGATTGATATTACCGACGCGTCGGATATCGCCGCTGGCGCACCCGCGGGCGCCGGCGGTCTTTTCTTTCTGCCCTATCTCGACGGCGAGCGCGCTCCTATCTGGGACCCCTGCGCCGCGGGTGCTTTCGTCGGTATCCGCACCCATCACACACGAGCGCATTTTTTAAGAGCGGTGCTCGAGGGCGTGGCGTTCAGCCTGGCGCAGATCCTGGAGGCGGTCGAGCGAGAGGCGGGAGTCCGCGCGCCAGCAATCGTGATTTCGGGCGGCGCAGCGCGCGTGCGGCTCTGGAATAACATTAAGGCGAACGTGTGGGGCAGGCCGGCCATCGTTGCCGAGCACGTCCATACCGGCGCGCTGGGGGCCGCGATGCTCGCCGCCGCCGGAGTGGGGCGTTTCTCCAGTTGCGTGGCCGCCGCCGAGGAGATGGTGAGATCGTCGGAGGCGCACGAAGTCGTTCCGGAACTCACGGACCCCTACCGTCAAACCTACCTCGAGTTTTGCGGCCTTTATCCCAGCCTGCAAAAGCATTTCAACCAGGCGGCCCGCTGGAAGGTTGAAGCGAAGGAGTCTTTATGCCCTGTAAAACCGCGCTGATCTTCGGCGCGGGAAAAATCGCCCGCGGATTCATTGCCCACCTGCTGACGCTTTCGGGATTCAGAATCACTTTCGTCGAAAAATCTGCGGAGATGGTATCGCTGCTGCGGCATCGGGGGAAATACACCGTGAAGGTGATGGGCGCGCCGGAGAAGAGCATCACCATCGGCGGCTTTGAGACGCTCTCGCTTGAAGACCGCGCGGCCGCCGTAGAGCGCCTGGCCACGGCGGGTATTGTGTTCGTCTCGATTGGCGGGCCCAACCTGCCCGAGATCGTGCCCTTCGTCGCCGCGGGAGTGCGCCGCGCGGTCGAGTCGGGCCGCACCGCTCCTCTCAACCTGATCCTTTGCGAAAATTATTTCCAGCCGGGTCCGTGGCTGCGCAAGCTGATCCTCGAGGAGCTCGCACCCGCCGAGGCGGAGTGGTTCACCCGAAACGCGGGCGTAGTGGAGACGTTGGTGCTCCGGTCGTGCGTTGAGCCGACGCCGGAGATGAAGGCTGAGGACCCGCTGGCGCTGCGCGTGCAAGACGCCTGGGAACTGCCCGCGGACAGGGAGGCGCTGGCCGGCGAGCCGCCTCCGGTTCAAGGTCTGATTCTAAAGGAAAATTTCCAGGGGGCGCTGGTCCGAAAGCTTTTCACGTACAACATGATCAATGCGGTGATGGCCTACACGGGTTATTTGCGCGGTTACATCGTTCTGAGCGAGGCGGCCAATGCGCCCGATGTGCTCGCGCTCGCGCGGACTGCCAGCCGCGAAGCGGGCCAAGCCTTATGCCGGACCTACGGATTCGACCGGCAGGATCAGGAGCAGTTCGCCGAATCAGCCATCGCCAAGTACCGGAAGCGCGAGATCGTGGATCCCATCGAGCGCAATGCGCGCGACCCCCTGCGCAAGCTGAGCCGGCACGACCGGCTCATCGGCCCGGCAT
>JBOGJW010000453.1:0-4359 GCA_050745245.1 Terriglobia bacterium
TGGACAGGAATTTGTACTGCTGTGCGGCGATCCGCATTACGGAGGGCTGATCGACGGGCACATGAGGAGAGTGGTGATGTTCCCCGACGACGGCCACCCGGACTTGTGTGGCCGCCCGCTTAACGTAACCGGCGACGCGAGGGATGAGATCGTTTTTTGGGATCAGAAGAGCGTGTGGATCTACACTCAGGACCGATCGTTTTCCGGAAAACAGATTTACGCGCCGCTGCGCAATCCGCTCTATAACATGTCGAACTACTCGGCGATCATCTCTGAGCCGCACTGGGAAAATGCGGAGAACCGCTCGTAACGCGCAGGCACGCCAGCGCCGGTCACGCTTGTGACGCCAGAATGATGGCCGTGGCTTTTCCGTGCCGCGGAACAGTAAATCTCAGAGTATCTGCTCTCAACGCGGCTGCCAGACGCCCATGGTCGCCACGATCGATTGCCGAAGCCTGGACGCTTTGCATCTTCGCGGCATCCGGCAATCGGCAGACGACCTCCAAACCCTCGGAGTACCCATATATCTTTCCATAGCTGCCGCCAGGCTGAGAATTTGTTGGTGAGCTCGTCGATCAGTATCAGGCCGCCGATTCGCGGTCCTACTTTGAACCTTCGCGCCAAACCGCTGGGCCGGCCCGGCGGCACGGTGTTCTGGCGGCAGTAATCCTCGCCGCTCACCTGATCGGCGAGCCGCTGACCCGTGCCGGATTCTGTCTCCACTACAATCTCGGTGGATTGGTTGCGAGCGATCCAGCGATCGCCTACTACCTCTCCAGAAACTTGGCTGTAAGCCTTTTAAATTCAGTAAGCCGGTCTCGACCACCGTGCCAAGTTTCTGGGTCACGTAACCAGTCCGAAGGGATGGACGGCTGCTTTGAAGAAAGGCAGCCCAGACTCTGCGGCATCTCCTCTTTGGCTGCCAGCCCGCTCGAGCACGTAAGGGCCGTGATGATACAGCTCTTGTGAATAAATTCCCGGCGCGTCATTTCGCCCATTCAGTCGTTCTCCGGCGTTCTCAGCGTCGCCGCGATCCGGCGCGCCGATTCTACCACGGCCTCGGCCATCTCTTTTTCCCGCTCGGCGGTCATCCGGGTCTTGGGGGTGGAGATGCTTAATGCTGCTGCCACTCTGCCGGATTCGAGCCGGATCGGAGCGCCGACGCAAATCGCGCCGGCAACGGATTCTTCATCGTCTACCGCATATCCCGCCGCACGCACGGTGTCAAATTCCACGAGCAGACTCTGGCGGTCGACAATTGTTCTCTCGGCACGGCGGGAGAGGCCGTAAACCTCCACAATCCTGTCCATCAAGGCTCGATCCTGAAACGCGGTAATAGCTTTTCCGAGCGCGCTGCAGTGGGGAGGAATTAGGCGGCCCAAAGCGTTTGTGGCGCGGATTTCGTGGAAAGTTTCCGCCTTGTCGACAACCTGAATGTGAGCTCCATAAAGATAGGCGAGACTCGTGGTCTCATTGAAGCGCAGAGCAAGGCTTTGTAACTCGGGGCGGGCTGCTTCCACCAGTTTTTCCGCCCTCTCTACTAACTTGCCGAAGAGCAACTTGCGCGAAAGCTGATAAGCGCCGTCGGAGTTCCTCACCAGGTATCCGCGCGACTCGAGAGTAAGGAGGATCCGATGTAGCGAAGGCTCCGGCAGCCGCGCCAGGTTCCCGAGTTCCCTCAGGCTCAGCGAAGGCTCGTCATCTGAAAAGCACTCGAGCACATCGAGTGCGCGCGCTACAGATTTCGAATAGTACTGCTCGGCCAGCGCGGCTTTTCCTTGCAGGCCGGAGATGCCTGCTTTGGGGCGTCTGCGGCGCCGCGGAGCTTTTCGCGTCACTTGCATTGCAAAGTTCTGTCGCACCGGTATGCTGCCGGCAGGCCGCCGGAACTGCGGACCTGCAGCGAAAGTTCCGCGTCATTCGAGGAAGCGGCCGGCCAAATCGCCGGCGGTGAAACCCTCCCGGCCAACCCAGTCGAGCAGCTTTCGTTCCCGCTTCCGAACCGTCTCCGCGGCTTCCAAGAGGGCTTCGGGAGAAGCGTTTGGGAGGGCAATCAGCCCGTTTTCGTCGCCGTGCAGCACGTCGCCGGGCCGGATGGGAAGCCCCATGATATGTACCGGAATGTTCACGCGCACGATGCGGAAGTTCGCGTGGCTAGCCACGAAGCCGCGCGCGAAGCACTGAAAACCGAGTTGGCGCAGCTCGGCGACATCACGCACCGTGCCGTCGGTCACAAGGCCCGCCGCGCCCAGCCTGCGGAAGATGGTCGCCATCACTTCTCCGCAATGCGCGGAGTGATCCGGGTGCGGCCCGACCTCCTGCAGAGCGACGACGACGGGCTTGGGGGCGCGTTCCACCCAGTGAAACAGCTCGACGAAGGCGGCCTCCTGCTTCTCGTTCGATTGGGTCATCGTCTCCACTTGCGCGGTTACTGCAAACCCGCACAACCGGCCGAGCTCGGGAAAAAGGCAGCGAATCTGCCATGGCGTAAACCCTTCGTGCCTTGGCCGAACCTTCAAGACTTCAACCGCGTTCGACAGCGTTGGAGTATCAATCTTTCGAAGCGCCTCAATCGCGGTTTCGGGTAGAGTCACTGGCATTCGCTGCCTCCTTGTGCTTACCTAGACAATCGGTCAGGTCGCTTCGCGATATCACCACAAAGCATGAAAGTGTCATTCCCGTCCCGCAAAGCGGGAGGAATCCATCTTTGGCCTGACTGGATTCCCGCTCCCCCGCCTGCGCGAAGGACAAGCTTCGCTGGGGTGACCGTCTGGTGAGACCGGCGCCTGACCGACATTTTCGGCTCAGGATGGCGGCGCCTAAAGGCCATGCTCTGTCCTAAAACGTAAGCCGCGCGCCCAACTGAATGGTGCGCGCCGTGGCCGATGTGAGTCGGCCGAAGCTTGATTTGTTGATGCCGGCCACGAGTCCGCCGAGGTTCGTATGATTGAGGCCGTTGAAGAAATCCGCACGCAGTTGGAAGTTCAGCCTTTCGGTAATCGCCACGTTTTTCGCGGCGGAGAGATCAACGTTCCAGCTTCCGGGCTGGCGAAGAAAATCCCGGCTCAGATCGCCGGGCCTGATCTGCGCGCCGCTCGCCTTGACGATGGGCACTTGGGCGAAGGCCGCCGGATTCGTGTATTGCAGCGTCGCGGTGTAATTCGAGAAATACGCATCAGCACCGTTGAGAAGGTCGGGCCGGTCCGCGGGATAGGACGAGCTGCCGTTCGTGACGTTCAGCACCGATCCGCTTCCCGCCGTCAAGATGCTCGAAACCTGCCATCCGCCGGCCAGCAGCTTCGCGCCGCGGCTCGTCATGCCCATCCAGCGGTCGAAGGGCAGGATGTACACGGCGTGTGCGCTGAATTGATTTGGGTAGTCGAAAACCGTTGGCGAGTGATCGGCGTGCCAGTTGTTATTGTCCTGAACCTGCGTCTGCAGATCCAGATCGCCGTCGCCGTAGGCGAAGCTTCGCGACCAGGTATAGTTGGCTCCGAAAGCGAGGCCGCTTTTGAACCGCCTTTCAAGCGACGTTTGCCACCCGTTGTAGCTGCTTTGATCGGCGGCCTGATAGTAGCGGAACTGGCCAAAGGTTGGATCGGGCGTAATTCCGGTGAGCCGGTTCGGCAGGTTTGCCTGCTCGTCTAGATTCAGGTGAAGCCCGCGCGTGCCGACGTAACCCGTATCCAGGACAAAGCCGCGCCCGAGATTTCGCTCGATGTCCATGGTCCACTGCATGCTGTACGGATTGGGGAAATAATCGTCAAAGGCTGTAGTGGCAACCGGAGATTGGCTGGCAATGAGCTGCGCCGCGACCGCCGGCTTGTTGACCGGGAAATTCAGGCCCATGGCCAGCGCCTGGCTGCGGTTCAGCGTCAGGCGGAAGGGTATGTAGGGGCTATCCAGAACGTCATCGATCGGCCCCCCGCGGATCGTGTGGGGACTGAAGAACATGCCAAAGCCGCCCCGCACTACCGTCTTCCGGTTCGATCCCAGGCTCCACGCGAATCCTGCCCGCGGGGAGAAGTCGGGCCAGTAGGATTGATACATCTGCGAGGGCGGGCGCAGGGCGCCTGTTCCGGGCCCCAATGGGCTTGCGCCACGCGTGAAGATTCGGCCGTCGCGCTCCTTAGGAACGGTCCAGTAGTCGTACCGCATCCCGAGATTCAGCGTGAAGTTGGAGGTCATACGGTAGGCGTCCTGAGCGTAGCCGCCAAACTGAAACATATGAAGCTGGAATTGACTGAGCGGGAAGTTAATCTGAATCTGGCTGGGGATGTTCGCGAGGAAGTCGCTCAGGCTCGAGTAGCTGAAGGTGGTAGTGGTATCGTCGATGCGGCCGGTGACGTTCCGCTGGAG
>JBOGJW010000454.1:0-3667 GCA_050745245.1 Terriglobia bacterium
CCGTCATTCTGAGGAGGTCGCCGCGGCGACCGACGAAGAATCACTGTATTTCTTAAAGCCAAGCAAAATGCGGGGATTCCTCGCTGCGCTCAGAATGACACGTTCCAGAAGGCTTGCTAAAAAGCAAAGAATTTACGGCACTGCAATGCAGGGTCCGCTCTCTGACCCAGTGGCGTGTCCGCGGTCGCGAAAAGCCGCAGCGTTACAACTGTGGCCCGAGAGGGCGACTGAGGGAACGAAGGCAGGTGAGAGATCGAGGCGTCGAGAAGTCGAAAAAAAGATGTGGCTTTTATGCCACGCGGCGCGATTTATGTGGGATAATTGACGTAGCCTCGCGATTATCAGCGCGGGGATGGGATAAGATCTTAACTTAATCGCCCCCAGGGGAGGGGGGCGGATGCAGTGAAAGCTGTTCCGTAGGCTTGCGGGGCGTTTGTGAGCCGCAGCCAATGGATAGTTTAACGGATTTTCAGTACGCGCTGCTGAAACGCATCAGCCCGCGCGAACCGGAGCACATGTCCGGCTCCGTGTACCGAAACAAGAGCAAAATCAGGATTCTCCTGGGGGATCGCCTCCTCAGCGCGATGAGAGGCAAGGTGCTGGCGGATTTCGGCTGCGGCGAGGGCGACGAAGCCATCGAGCTGGCTCGCGATGTCGCGCACAGGGTAATCGGCATCGACATCCGGGAACGGCTTTTGGAGCGCGCCCGGCAGAAGGCCGCCACCGCGGGCGTCTCTGAGCGCTGCGATTTTGTGCGCGAGCCGAACGAGAAGGTTGACGCGATCGTCTCGCTCGACAGCTTTGAACATTTTAGCGATCCCGCTACCGTTCTTCGCCTCATGTACGATTCTCTCAAGCCGGGAGGATTCGTCGCCGCGAGCTTTGGACCGACGTGGTACCATCCCTTCGGCGGCCACCTGTTTTCGGTGTTTCCCTGGGCCCACCTGCTCTTTTCCGAGGCCGCGCTGGTTCGCTGGCGCTCGGGATTCCGGCGCGATGGCGCCACGCGCTTTCGAGAAGTAGAGGGCGGGCTCAACCAGATGACGATTGCGCGTTTCAAAAAACTTATCCGGCGCGGACCATTTCATGCTGAATTTCTCGAGCTCGTACCCATCCGCCGTTTGCGCCTCTTTCACAACCGCCTGACACAGGAGTTCACAACCTCCATTGTTCGTTGTAAACTCTTAAAGCCATCTGAGATGTGAACCCGTGTTGAGGCACGACTTTGCGGGACGCGTGGCTTACCTTTTTGAGTACCTGAAGTCTGCCTTGTGTCAAAGCTTTTCCCCATTAGGGCGGACTAACTCGCCTAACCTGTGATTTAACAGCTGAACATCTTTGGAAGCACGATTGCTATACTCAGTAGCTGCGATGACTTCGGCCCGGAACAACCCACAGACATCAATGCAGCCGCTTGTGAAGAGCGGATTGAAGTCCGGACCGCAGCCTGTATTTCCAGCTTTCATCGCGCCCTCAATCGGGCGCCGCAACATTTTACAAGTTTTGCAGTAAGCGAGCCGAGCACCCTTTCTAACACTTTACTGGAGGTAGAGCCTAGTTAGGGCCGTGCGACGACCTTCACTGCAATTGCCGGGGACGGGGACACGTGCAGCATCATGAATGAACTGGTAAGGTAAGCGAGCCGAGCACCCTTTCTAACAACTTTACTGGAGGTAGAGCCTAGTCAGGGCCGTGCGATGACCTTACGTAATCAGGGTTCCAAGCGATGAAACGCGGGTCCCCTCCTGGACCGCGCCCGGCAATTTGTATCATGTTGGGCCAAGCAAAACATTCCCCATTTGAAACCTCGAACTTACTACCCCGATTGCGGCCAACAGGCCGCGCTCCCATCCTTGATATGATGCTCACCGAAGCAGCCGCACGCGCAGAATCCGCGCGCGCTGTCGCGTGTAAACGTCGCCGCTCCTGAACTCGCCCGGCCTGTATTGCTCTTCGAGGTCCACGTGCAGCTCGTCTCCATTCAGGCGTTTCGTCGTCACCCACTGCCCGTCGCGAAGCGTACCCTCTTCCAGTGAGAGGAACTCCGGGCTGCGCGGCGGCCCTTGCAGCTCGACAAACTCCACTCGGAATCCCGACCCGGCAACCACGTAATCATCTGGCGCGAGCTCAATGATAATTCCGCCCGCGCGGTAATTCGCGCGGAGCGTGCCGAAGGGCTCATTGAAGTGCACCACGGCGGCCAGCACGTGGCCCAGTTCGATTGCGAAGTCCGAGTCCACCCCCTGCACCACCGGAAAAAGCCTGCCGGTGTATTGATATTTCTCGATCAGAGGCAGCAGAGGCTCGATCACGCCATAATTCGCCGCCAGGGCTTCGCCCGCCGGATTGAGCTTACCGCTTTCGAGCGCGCGATCAATGCCGAAAGGCGAGAACCCGATGCCATTGAGCCCGCCAAGGGTTGCGAAGACGTAGGGAGCGAAATAGGGAGAGAAGCGCGTCTCGGGAACGAAAAGCGGGTTGTCCGGACGCCGGAAAGCTCTTGCGGTCTTGAGAAACTCGGGCAGATAGATGTCCGGCGCGAGCAGATCAATATGTGGCGCCGCGGCTTTCCAGATCTCGAGCACGTGCACGGTGGGCCCGCCGCTCGGCCACTGGCCTGCGCGCACGGAGGACGGGCCGACCAGCCAGTTGTTGCAGTAGATCGGCAGCGGGTAGGTCTGCTTGCCCGCGGCGGCGACGGTATCGACATACCGGGCTACGTACCATGCGCTGAAGGCTTCGGGGGCAAGGTCGCCGAACACCTGGGACCATGTTCCCGTTCGCGCAAAGCGCTGCCCTGCCCACGCCGTCTTGAGAGCCGGCATCAGTGTTGCGCGGTGAGCCTGAAGATAATCCATCAGCGCCGCCGGCACAGGCTGTGCGAACGCGCGCTGCGCCTGCGGGGAATAATCGCGGTCGGTGCCCTTGAGTCCGGTCTCGTTTTCGACCTGCACCATGATTACCGTCCGCCGGGATTCATCCGCGCTCTTGATGTGGCGCATCACGGCCGCGAATGCTTCGGCGTCCGCCTGGCGCGCGGCGCCGCAAAAAGGGGAAATGATGTTCATCGCCTGTCCCGCCGCGTCCCGCACGTGAAAATAGCGATCCGGGTCCTGCTTGATCCAGGCGGGCGTGTAATCCATATTGCCGTTTTTCCAGGTGCCGAACCACAGCAGCACCAGGCGCAGCCCGTGGCTGCGCGCGCCATCGATGGCGGCGTCAATCAGGTGAAAGTCGAACTGGCCGGCCTGCGGCTCTACCAACTCCCAATACATCGGGACTTCCGCGGTGTTCGCGTGCATCGCATTGAGCGACTTCCAGACCGGCTCGAGATCCGCCGGATTCGACGCGCTCGAATTGTGCGCCTGCCCTCCGAGGATCAGAAACGGTTTTCCGTCCACCAGGAGCTGATATTTCGAGCCGGTATGCACAAGCTGCGGGATAGGCGCCTGCGCGGCGAGTGCGATCGCGCCGCAGATCACCGCTACCGCCAGAAGAAGTGCTCTCTTAAGAAGCATCGCGACCTCGGCAAAGTCGAAAGTCGAAAGTTGAAAGGTGAGAGCGAAAAATCGTTTATTCTCAGCGGGTAAATTCGATCTTCAAAATGAGTTCACGTAGCACAGCGCGGCAGCGACGCAATCAAGGAAAATGTCATTCTGAGCGAGGT
>JBOGJW010000455.1:0-11059 GCA_050745245.1 Terriglobia bacterium
GACCCTGCATTGCAATACCGTAATTTCTTGTTTTTTTAGCAAACATTTTGAAGCCTGTCATTCTGAGCGAGGTCGCCGCTGCGACCGGGAGAAGAATCCCCGTATTTTTTAAGGCTCAGCGAAATACCGGGATTCTTCGCTGCGCTCAGAATGACAGGCTTCAAAATGTTTGCTAAAAAAACAAGAAATTACGGTATTGCAATGCAGGGTCCGCAGTATGACCCCGCGGCAGTTCGGTGGGACACGAGAAGAGCCGCAGCGTTACAAAGCGAACGCAGCGCTACAAGGCCGCGGTGCGTTACAGGGTGATTCTGATTGTGCCAATTCCACGCTTAAAAGAACGGTATCGGAAAGAGATTGTCCCCGCCTTGGCCGGGGAGTTCAAGTACGGCAACGTGTGCGCGGTGCCGCGGCTGGTGAAGGTGGTGCTGAACATGGGCCTGGGTGAGGCCATTCAGAACGCGAAGCTGCTCGATTCGGCCACCATGGAGATCGGGCTCATTACGGGACAGAAGCCGGTGATTACGCGGGCGCGCAAGTCCATCGCCAATTTCAAACTGCGCAAGAGCATGCCGATTGGCGCCATGGTCACGCTGCGCGGCGACATCATGTACGAATTCCTGGATCGCCTGATGAATATCGTGCTGCCTCGCGTGCGCGATTTCCGCGGGCTTTCAACGCGCGCCTTCGACGGGCGAGGAAACTACACGATCGGGCTGAGAGATCAGCTCGTTTTCCCCGAGATCGACTACTCAAAGGTCGATAAGATCAAGGGTATGAATATTTCGGTTGTGACCGACGCGCGGACCGACGCGGAGGCGCTGGCCCTGTTGCGGCATCTCGGCATGCCCTTCCGGCAGGAGGCGCGAAGGCGCCCAGCGGGAGGGGCCGGGGCGCAGGCCCCAGCGCAGGCGCAGGGTCAAGCGCAGGAAAGTACAGGAGGATAAACTTTGGCGCGAACATCGCAGATGGCCAAACTCGTCCGGAAGCCCAAGTTCAAGATCCGGCACCGCAACCGCTGCCGCATCTGCGGGCGTCCCCGCGGCTTCCTGAGGAAGTTTCAGATGTGCCGCCTGTGCTTCCGCCAGCTTGCGCTGCGCGGCGATATCCCCGGCGTGACGAAGTCAAGCTGGTAGAAAAGCGGAGAAAATACCGATGGCAGCAGTAAGTGATCCCATCGCCGACATGCTGACGCGAATCCGGAACGCCATCCAGGCGCGCCATTCCCGCGTCGACATGCCGGCTTCGAACCTGAAGGTCGGCGTCGCCGCCCTCCTGAAGGAGGAGGGCTATATCGGCAGCTACAAGATCAGCGAAGAGAGCAAAAAGCGCGTGCTGCGCGTCAACCTGCGCTACGGCTCCGACGGCCGCAACGTGATCACGGTGATCGAGCGGGTCTCAAAGCCCGGACGAAGGGTTTACGTGGGCGCGGGGGAGATTCCGCGTATTATGGGCGGAATGGGAGTCACGATCCTGACCACCTCGAAAGGATTGATGACCGGAAAGAAGGCGCGCAAAGCGGGCCTGGGCGGCGAAGTTCTCTGCAACGTGTCGTAGACCGCCAGGCGTAATCCCCTCATTCAGGCGGCACGCAGCGCCGCTCACCGGGTAAGGAAATCATGTCGCGGATTGGCAACAAAGTAATTCCACTGCCGTCAGAGGCGCAGGTCCAGATTGCGGAATCGGCGGTGACGGTGAAAGGGCCCAAGGGAACCCTCGACCTCGCGCTTCCCCCCGGGATACACGTCGCAAGGGAGGACGGCCGCCTCGTGACGCGGCGCGATGAGAATGCGGACCCGGCACTGCACGGGCTTGTTCGGAGCCTGGTGGCTAACGCCGTCCAAGGCGTTACGAAGGGATTTGAAAAGCACCTGGACATTGTAGGTATCGGCTATCGCGCGGAAGTAAAGGGCGACAAGCTGGTTTTGGCCCTGGGGTTCTCGCATCCGGCGGAATTCGCAATTCCAACCGGCATCTCGATCAGCGTAGAGAAGCAGACGCACCTGATTGTCCGCGGCGCCGACCGGCAGCGCGTGGGGCAGTCTGCGGCGGATATTCGCAGCCTGCGCCCGCCTGATCCCTATAAGAACAAGGGCGTTCGATACACCAACGAAAGGCTCAAGAAGAAGGTGGGCAAGGCTGCAACGGGAGCCGGCGGAAAAGCGTGACCGGGGCGTGCTGCGATGCCGCCAGGCCATAGCCGGCTGCTTTTGAATTATGTTAAACTTATCATCGAAAGATACGACCCGGCGCCGCATTCACTCCCGAATTCGCAAGAATATGGCCCTGCGGTCGAGATGGCCGCGGCTGAATGTCTTCCGCTCGTTGAATCATATCTACGCGCAGGTCGTTGACGACCCCTCCGGTCGTACGCTCGTTTCCGCATCGTCCCTGGATCGAGAGGTAAAGGGCTCTGTGAGCGTTGGCGGGAATGTGGCCGCGGCAAAGGCGGTGGGTCAGGCGCTGGCCGCGCGCGCGAAAGCGGAGGGAATCGAGCGGGTGGTCTTCGATCGTGGCGGCTACGGGTACCACGGCCGCGTTAAAGCGCTGGCAGACGCGGCGCGCGAGGGCGGGCTGAAGTTCTAGGCGCCGCAAGGAGAGTTTCCGGTTGGCTAATCGCATCGATCCGAACACATTGCAGCTTAAAGACCAGGTGATTTCGATTAACCGCGTCACCAAGGTTGTCAAGGGTGGAAAGAACCTCAGCTTTTCGGCGCTCGTGGTTGTGGGTGATGGAGGCGGACACATTGGCTACGGCGCGGGAAAAGCGCGCGAGGTGCCGATGGCGATTCGTAAAGGAATTGAAGCGGCGAAGAAAGCGGTTGTGAAGGTTAACATCACGCCAACGTCCATTCCTCACGCCGTGATGGGCAGGTTTGGAGCGGGGCGGGTGCTGCTGAAGCCCGCGGCGGAGGGTACCGGAGTGATTGCGGGCGGCGCGGTGCGGGCGGTGGTGCAGGCGGCCGGGATCCAGAACGTGCTGACAAAGTCCCTGGGCACGACGAACCCTCATAACGTCGTGAAGGCTACGATGGACGCTCTCATTAAGCTCTGCGACCCCGAGGAAGTGGCCGCGGCGCGCGGCAAGACGCGCGAAGAGCTGTAGCGGCGTGCATAGCGCTGCCGTCCCGGCGGCGTGCCGGCAAGATGCCGGCGCTACAGGATTGTCGGAGCGGATTTGAATACCGAAAACAACAACACCATTTCTGTTCAGTGGGTGCGAAGCGGGATTGGCTTCACTCGGAAGCAGCGCGCGGTGGTGCGCGGGCTCGGCCTGCGCCGCCTCGGACACACGGTGACGTTGAAGGATTCGCCTGCAGTGCGTGGTCTGGTCGCGAGCGTCCCGCACCTGGTCAGGATCGTGAATCCGCCGTCGGAGCCTTGGTGCGCCTCGACGCCTGAGTACACGATTAAAGCTGCGCCGGCGGATAGTACCGCACCAAGGACTGGCGAGCCACGCGGCGCCGCTTTGCCGCGAGCGGTCGAGGCTGAAATCTCGACGGAGCCGCTCGAAGAGAGTTCAGCAGGTGAGCCGGGTGGCGCTGTGGAACCTGCCTCTCCCGAGCCAGGAGCGGAGGCCGCCGAAGCGGAACGAGAGGAGTAAGGCAAGGAGTAAGCTTTCAGTCGATGAGAACTCATATTGGATCGATTCAGGCCCCGCGCGGCGCGCATAAGCGGCCGAAGCGCATCGGCTTCGGCATGGGCTCGGGGCACGGTAAAACGGCCACGCGGGGCTCGAAGGGTCAGAAGTCACGCGCGGGCTCGCGGATACGGCCGGGGTTCGAGGGCGGGCAGATGCCGCTTCAGCGGCGGCTGCCGAAGCGGGGATTCACCAATATTTTCAAGAAGCGATACACGATCGTCAACCTCCGCGACCTGGCCCGCGTGGATGCTGGCCGCGCGATCACGCCTGAAGCGCTCCTTGAGATCGGTCTGATCAAGAAGATTGGCGACGGCGTGAAAGTGCTCGGCGAGGGTGACATCAAGACGCCGCTCCAGATTTCGGCTCACCTGTTTTCGAAATCAGCGTTGCAGAAGATTCAAGCGGCCGGAGGCAAGGCTGAGGTTCTCCCCGCATGATGGAATCGCTCAAAAGCCTTACTGAGATTCCGGATCTGCGGAAGCGGATCAGCTTCACGCTGCTCCTTATGGCTGTCTACCGGCTGGGATCGTTTATCCCGACGCCCGGCATCAACTCGACGGTCTTTCAGCATTACTTCAACCAGCTTGGCGGAACGCTGTTCGGGCTGATGTCGATGTTCTCCGGCGGAAGCCTCAGCCGGCTGACGATCTTCGCCCTGGGCATCATGCCCTACATCACGGCGCAGATCATCCTTCAGCTCCTCACGGTGGTATCGCCCACGCTCGAGAAGCTGCAAAAAGAAGGCGAGCTTGGCCGCCGCAAGATCACCGACTATACCCGCTGGATGACGGTTGGCCTGAGCGCGTTCCAGTCCCTTGGAATCGCCATCGCGCTGCAACGCGAAACCAACCTGGGCGTGCCGATGGTTCAAAACCCCGGGGCGGGTTTCATCTTCACCACGGTGCTCACGCTCACCGCGGGCGCGGTCTTCATCATGTGGCTGGGGGAGCAGATCACCTCGCGCGGCATCGGCAATGGCATGTCGCTGCTGATCTTCGCGGGCATCGTGGTGGGCCTGCCGGGGGCGATCGGCAATATCTACAGCAACGTGTTCGTCACCCGCGTCTGGAGCCCGATTACGCTGATGATGCTGCTGATTTTCATGCTGGCGATTGTGGCGTTTATCGTGTTCTTTGAGCGCGGCGAGCGCCGCATTCCGATTCAGTACGCCAAGCGCATTGTCGGCCGGAGAATTATGGGCGGCGTCTCCACGCACCTGCCGCTGCGGGTGAACAGCGGCGGCGTGATGCCGATCATCTTTGCGGTCTCCCTGCTGACGTTTCCGCAGACCATCGGGTTGTTCTGGAAGGGCGGGCTGTTCGGCAAATTTGTGAACAGCTTTCTGGGCCTGTTTGCATGGGGCGAGCCGCTTTACACGCTCACCTACGTTCTGCTGATCATCTTTTTCGCGCACTTCTACCTCTCCATCATCTACAACCCGGACGAGGTGGCGGATAACGTCCGTAAGCAGGGCGGGTTTATTCCGGGAATCCGGCCGGGAAAGCGCACCGCCGATTACGTGGACGATGTGCTGACGAAGATTACCTGGGTGGCGGGGATTTACCTGGCGTTTGTCGCCCTGATCCCCGAAATGATGCTTGCCGGTGTGCGGCTGAACCATCTGCCGGCGTGGCTGGGGGGCGTCTGGTTCGACTCGCACCTGCCCCACTGGCTGCTGTACGGGCTGAACGTTCATTTCTACTTCGGGGGAACCTCGCTGCTGATCGTTGTGGGCGTCGCAATGGATACCGTGCAGCAGGTGGAAGCCCAACTGATCATGCGGCACTACGAGGGCTTCCTGAAGAAGGGGCGAGTTCGTGGGCGCCGCGCTGCATCCTGAGAAACGGGTGCGGGTGCTGCCGAGCGCTCGCGCCGTGCTGATGCTGGGCCCGCCGGGAGCGGGCAAGGGCACGCAATCGCGCGCCGTCTCGTGCGAGTTCGGCATCCCGGAGATTTCCACCGGCGAGATGCTGCGCGGGGCCGTCCGGGAAAGAACGCAGCTCGGGCAGCAAGTGAAAACGCTGATGGAGGCAGGCGCGCTGGTTCCGGACGCCGTTGTCTGCCAGCTCGTGCAAGAGCGAACGGCGTGGCTTGACTGCAAGCCGGGATTTATTCTGGACGGCTTTCCGCGAAACCTGGAGCAGGCGGGATTTCTTGACCGGCTGCTGGAGGCGCAGGGGCGCGGAGGCGCCCGGGTCATCAACATCCGAGCCGACCCGGGTGCTCTGATCCGGCGGCTGGTAGGGCGGGAAGTCTGCCCCGTCTGCGGGTCGATTTACAACGTATACTCCAGGCCGCCGCAGAAACCCGGTATCTGCGACCTTGAAGGCGCCCGCCTGGTGCGTAGAAAGGACGACCGCGAGGACGCGATTCGAATGCGCCTTGCGGAGTACGAAAGCCAGACCAAGCCGCTGATCGACCATTACCGAGGCCTGAGCTTGCTGCGCGAGGTGGATGGAAACCGCAAGCCCACGGTCGTAACCGAGGCGATCTTCCGGCTTCTGGACGAGTGATGATTGTTTGCAAGTCTCCTCTCGAGATCGAAAAGCTGCGCCGCAGCGGGCGAATGGTGCGCGCGATTCTGGAGGAGATGCGGGAAGTCGCCCGGCCCGGGGTAACGACGCGCGAGCTCGAGCAATACGTCGAGAAGCGCATCCGGCAGCTTGGCGCAAAGCCGGCGTTCAAGGGCTACCGGGGTTATCCGTGCTGCCTGTGCGCTTCGGTGAACGAAGAGATTGTCCACGGAATCCCCTCGCAGCGCACCCTTAAAGAGGGAGACATCGTCAGCCTCGATCTTGGCGTGGTGGTGGACGGCTACTATGGCGATTCCGCGCTGACAATCGCTGTGGGCGAGATTTCGGATTCGCTGGCGCGGCTGCTGCGCGTGACTGAGGAGTCGCTGGAACGCGGTATCGAGCAGGCACGCATCGGGAACCGCCTGGGAGATGTCTCATCTGCCGTGCAGCAGCACGCCGAAAGCGCGGGGTACTCGCTGGTGCGCGAGTTTGTGGGGCACGGGATCGGGCGAGCGCTGCACGAGGAGCCGCAGATTCCGAATTTCGGCGAGCCGGGGCGGGGACCGGTTCTGAAAGACGGCATGGTGCTGGCGATCGAGCCGATGGTGAACGCCGGAAAAAGCGACGTCCGGGTGCTGGCGGATCACTGGACGGCGGTGACTGCGGACGGGGCATTCTCGGCCCACTTCGAGCACATGGTTGCCGTCACCAGAAACGGCCCCGACGTCCTTACCCGGCTGCCCGAGGCGGCTCTGGGCGCGGGCCGGCAAAATCACTGGATGGGGCAAAGAGCGGGCTAGGCCATTTTATGGCAAAAGAAGAAGCCATCGAAGTGATCGCAACGGTCATTGAACCGCTGCCCAACGCCATGTTCAGGGTTGAGCTGGAGAACAAGCACCGCGTTCTCGCGCATATTTCCGGCAAAATGCGCAAGAATTTTATCCGCATCCTGCCGGGAGATAAAGTGGCCGTGGAGCTCTCGCCCTACGATTTAAGCCGCGGGCGGATTGTTTACAGATAC
Organism: Terriglobia bacterium; assembly: GCA_050745245.1. Classification (GTDB taxonomy): domain Bacteria; phylum Acidobacteriota; class Terriglobia; order UBA7540; family UBA7540; genus RH2-MAG17b. The sequence continues at coordinate 7,181 of JBOGJW010000455.1, forward strand.
AAGTAGCAGTTTCAGGTGTAATTAGTGATTGGTGATTTGCGGTTGGTGATTGCCGAAGATCGGCTCAATCACAAATCACCAATCGCTCAATCACCAAAAGGATGGCGCTATGAAAGTTCGCTCGTCGGTTCGTAAGATTTGCAGTAAGTGCAAGATCATCAGGCGCGCCGGCGTGGTGCGCGTGATCTGCGAGAACCCGAAACACAAGCAGCGGCAAGGATAAAATCATTGGCGATTGGGTGATTTGTGATTGGTGATTGATTGCCGGCTTTTGGCCATCAGCTTTCAGGTATCAGGTTGCTGATTGCTGAGAGCTGAATGCTGAGAGCTTTCAATCACCAGTCGCTCAATTACAAATGGACATTTCGCAGAAACCAGGAGTTGGCCATGGCAAGAATTGCGGGTGTTGATCTTCCCCAGACGAAGCGGGCGGAGATCGGACTTACCTACATCTACGGCATCGGGCGGGCGAGGTCGCTCTCGATCCTGCACCGCGCCGGTGTTAATCCGGACAGGAAGGTGAGAGACCTCACCGAAGACGAGGTCTCTCACATCCGCCGGATCATCGACGAGGAAGGGAACATCGAGGGCGACCTCCGCAAGGAGATGGCGCTGAGCACGCGGCGGCTGATCGAGATTGGCTCGTACCGCGGGCTGCGCCATCGCCGGAACCTTCCGGTGCGCGGCCAGCGCACGCACACCAACGCGCGCACGCGCAAGGGTCCGCGCAAGGGCACGATCGCGAATAAGAAGAAGTCGGCGGCAAAAACATAGTAGAGGCGGCTTTATGCCGCCATTGTCAGGGTGTCGTGGTTAACCCTCCGTACGGTGGGTTCTGAACGAGTTCCCGGAAGGTAATTTCAAATGGCAAAAGCGGCGCCGGCGAAAGCGGGCAAAAAGAAGGTCTTCAAAAAGAAGGAGCGGCGGGTGGTGCCGACGGGGATCGTGCACGTCCAGGCGACGTTCAACAATACGATGGTGAGCATCACGGACCCGGAGGGCCGCCTGGTTTGCTGGTCGAGCTCGGGAGCGCTGGGCTTCAGGGGATCGCGCAAGGGTACTCCGTTCGCCGCACAGCAGGCGGCGATCCGCGCGGCGACGGCCGCGCGCGACCACGGCATGCGGACCGTCGAGGTGCGGGTGAAGGGCCCCGGGGCGGGGCGCGAGTCAGCCATTCGGGCGCTTGCATCGGTCGGAATTGAAGTTCGCAACATCAAGGACGTAACGCCTATTCCGCATAACGGCTGCAAGCCGCCCAAGCGGAGAAGGGTCTGACCTCATTGCATGATTGTTTCATTGAATCATTGATCCATTGAAGCGTTGGGTTAGCGATATCAGGTGCGCAGAGTACAGCAATGAAACAATGACTCAATGGCTCAATGAATCAATGACTGGAGGAACTTTTGGCAAGGTATCGTGATGCCGTCTGCCGCTTGTGCCGGCGGGAAGGCATGAAGCTTTTTTTGAAGGGCCAGCGCTGCCTGTCGGACAAGTGCGCGATTGAGAAGCGCAACTTTGCGCCGGGGCAGCACGGCAAAGCTCGTCGCCCCAAGCTGCTCGGCTACGGCCTCCAGCTTCGGGAGAAGCAGAAGGTGCGCCGGTTTTACGGGATTCTCGAGAACCAATTTCGCCAGGATTTCGAGAAGGCGGCGAGGAGCCGCGGCATTACGGGCGAAACCCTTCTCCAGATGCTCGAGCGGCGGCTGGACAATACCGTTTACCGCCTGGGCCTTGCGACGTCCCGCGCGGCGGCGCGCCAGCTCGTCCGGCATTCGCACATCCTGGTCTCCGGGCGCATGGTGAACATCCCCTCGTTCCAGGTCGCGCCGGGGCAGGAGATCGAAGTGCGCGAGAGCAGCCGCAACCTGGCCGCGATCCAGAGCGCGCTGGATTTTTCGGGCGGCCGCTCTGTGCCCCCTTGGCTGGAGTTTGACCGGGAGAAGATGAAAGGGCGGGTCATCACGCTGCCGCGGCGGGAGGATGTGAACTTCCCGATCCAGGAGCAGATGATCGTCGAGCTTTACTCGAAGTAGAGGCGGCTTTATGCAGCCATTTTGCGTGGCGGGGCAAACCCGCCGCTACGTCTACTTTTTCAATCGGAGGTACACAAGCCATGCAATGGGGCGGCTTTCAAAAACCAAAGCGTCTGGTCTGCGACACCGAGACGCTCACCGATAAGTACGGACGGTTTCACGCGCAGCCTTTCGAGCGCGGATTCGGCACCACCGTCGGCAACGCGCTGCGCCGGGTGCTGCTTTCTTCGATCGAAGGCGCGGCGATTACGGCGGTGAAGATCGAGGGCGTGATGCACGAGTTCTCGTCGATTCCCGGCGTGGCGGAGGATGCGACGGATATTATTCTGAACCTGAAGCAGATTCCTCTGAAGCTGCACGCGGAAGATGGAAAGACCTTGCACCTGAACGTCGAGCAACCCGGAGAGGTGACCTCGGGGATGATTCAGGAGGATCCGGATATCGAGGTTCTCGACAAGGACGTTTACATCGCGACGGTAAGCGAGGGCGGGCGCCTGAACATCGAGATGCACGTGGCGCTCGGCCGCGGCTACATTTCGGCGGAGAAGAACTATGACGAGGACTTGCCCGTCGGCTACATTCCGATCGATTCGGTTCACTCTCCGATCCGCAAGGTGAACTATACCGTGGAGGCGGCGCGCCTAGGGCAAACCACCGACTACGACAAGCTCACGCTCGACGTGTGGACCAACGGGTCGATCTCCCCTCAAGATGCGATCGGTTACGCGGCCAAGCTGCTCAAGGACCACATGACCATCTTTATCAATTTCGAGGAGCCCTCGGAGGCCGACGCCGGCGGCCAGGAAAAGACGGGCATGCTTCGCAATGAGAACCTCGACCGCTCGGTCGAAGAGCTGGAACTCTCCGTCCGCTCCTATAATTGTCTGAAGAACGCGAATATTCAGACCATCCGGCAGTTGGTGGAAAAGACCGAAGCCGAGATGCTGAAGACAAAAAACTTTGGGCGCAAATCTTTGAATGAAATCAAGGAAATCCTGGGCCTCATGGGGCTGGGACTGGGCATGAAGTTTGACGAGAAGGGCAATGTCCTGCCCTCGCCGCCGCCCGACCAGGCTCCGCCGCAGGTCTGAACCGGAAAAGGCGATGCGACACCGGAATTACGGACGAAAACTCAGCCGGAACACGTCCCACCGGCGTGCTTTGCTGCGGAACCTCGTCACCTCTCTGATCCTGGAGGAGCGCATCGAGACCACCGTGGCCAAGGCGAAGGCGGCGCGCGGCCTTGCCGAGCAGATGATTACGCTGGGCAAGCGCGGCGATTTGCACTCGCGCCGCCTGGCCGCGGCCTTCCTGCTGAGCGCCGTGGCCGTGAAGAAGCTGTTCGAGGACGTCGCTCCGCGCTACCGGGAGCGGAATGGGGGATACGCGCGGCTCATCCATACCGGATGGAGGAAGGGCGACGGGGCGGATACCGCTGTCCTCGAGCTCGTCGGCAGCCAGGCGCTTTCAAACCGCGCCGAGGCTCGCGCCAAGCGCATTGAGCGTCGGCGCAAGGCCGCAGAACAAGCCGAAGAAGCCGAAAAGAAGCAGCCCCCGCCCGAAGAAGAAAGCTGAACCCCTCACCCGCGCTCATCCTCGCGTGTCCTTTCGACGGGACCGTCATTCTGAGTGAGGTCGCTGCGGCGACCGAGCGAAGAATCCCTGCATTGCGTGCGATTCAGCAAAATGCGGGGAGTCGTCGCGGCGCTCAGACTGACAGGCCCTAACATATTTGCCAGAAAAACAAGAATTCACTCTCCGGTGAGGAGAGGGCAGAAGCGCGCGGAGAAAGCCCTCTCACGTTGGGAGAGGGCGCCCGAGGAACGAGGGCGGGTGAGGGGCAGTC
>JBOGJW010000456.1:0-6436 GCA_050745245.1 Terriglobia bacterium
TTGGCAACTCCCAGCGCCAGCGCGGCTTCGCGATAACCGTGCGGCACAAGTTGCAACACTTCCTCGGTCGTCCGCATCACGAGCGGAATCATCATCAGTCCCAACACCACGCCGCCAGCCAGCGCGGAAAAGCCGTGCATCGGCAGAACCATCAAACCATAAACGACAATGCCCCAAGTGATGGACGGCACGCCGTTGATGATGTCGGCGGTGAAACGCACCCACCAGTTGAATTTTGTGCCGCCATATTCAGACAGATAGACGCCGCCGAGTACGCCCACCGGCACGCCGATGACCACCGCTTGCGCAAGCAAAATCAAGCTGCCCACAATCGCATTGGCCATGCCGCCGCCGGGTTCGCCGACGGCTTTTGGCAATTTGGTGAAAAACGCCCAGTTGATCGAACTCAAACCGTATCTGGCCAGGTGAAAATAAATCAGCAACAACGGCGCGACGACCAGAATCGCGCACGCGCACGCGATGATTTGCATCAAAACGCTTTTGAACTGACGCCAATTATGGTTCGGTGCGGTCATTTAATTTTTAGCCACAGATGAGCACAGATGAAACACAGATATTTTGTCCGCAGATTTCACAGATTGGTGCAGAATAAAAATGCAAAAATCTGCGGGCATCCGCGAAATCTGCGGATGCTTTTTTTCTGTGTTCAATCTGTGTTTCATCTGTGGCTAAATTTTAATGCTGCGGTTTCACGGTCGGGCCGGCGAATGTTTTCAAAAGCAATTGCGCGAAAATGTTGACCACAACGGTCACGCCCAGCAGCACTAGGGCGAGTTCAAACAGCGCGCTCAAATACGCGCTGCCGGTGGCTTCGGTGAATTCGTTGGCGATGACGCTGGCCATGGTGTAGCCGGGCGCGAACAGGGACTTGGCTATCTCCGAGCTGTTGCCGATCACCATGGTCACCGCCATGGTCTCGCCCAGCGCTCTTGCGAGCGCCAGGAAAATCGAGCCGAAGATGCCCGAGCGCGCGTAGGGCACCACCACCTGCCAGGTCGATTCCCAGAGCGTCGCCCCAAGGCCGAGCGCCGCTTCGCGCTGTTCTGCGGGAACCGCCAGCAGCACGCCGCGCGAGATCGAAAGGATGAAGGGAACAATCATTATCGAGAGCACGATGCCGGCGGCGAGAAAGCCCACGCCATAGATTGGGCCGCGGAAGAGGATCACAAACCCGAAATGTCTTTGCAGGAACGGATCAAGCTCATTACGCAAGATAGGAACCACAACGAAGATGCCCAGCAGCCCGTAGACCACGCTCGGAACCGCGGCGAGCAGCTCCACCAGAAACGTGAGGCCGCCGGAGATTTGTGGCGGCGCGAATTCGGCGAGGAAAATGGCGCCCCCAACGCCCAGCGGGACGGCTAGGACGAGGGCGACGAGGGAAGTCACGACGGTGCCGTAGATGAAGGGCAGCGCCCCGAAGTGTGCAAAGGCAGGATCCCAGGCACGCGAGACCAGGAAGTGCCAGCCGAACCGGTGACGCGCGACCGCCGAATGGATCCAGAGCTCGTAGACGAGCAGGCAGGTGATGAGGAGTATCCCGTAGGCGAAAATCAGCGTAATCGCATGGGCGACGCCGTCGCCCGTTTGCAGCCGCCGCGCTAGCGCCTTGACACCGCCGGGTGGCCTGGGCCTCGCGCGCGAGGCGAGGATTTCTGCTCCCATCTCAGTGCACCTGCGAAAGTATTTTCAGATTCAACTGCACCACGGCCTGCGGCAGCGGCGCGTACCCCTCCGGCGCGGCATATTTCTGACCATCAGTCAGCATCCAGTGGAGGAAGTCCGTCATGATTCTCCCTTTGGCTGGATTGGAAAACGTCTCAGGAACGAGATAGTAGGTGAAGCAGCTAATCGGATAAGCGTCTTCGCCCGGCGCATTGGTGATCGACACGCGAATGTCCTTTCGCATTTCCTCTGCCGCTCCGGCCGCCGCCGCGGTGACGCTCGCAATGCTCGCCTTAATAAACTTGCCCGACGGGTTTTCGACGGCCCCGTAAGGAATGTGGTTCTCCAAGGCATAAACCAATTCGACGTACCCGATCGAGTAAGGCGTCTGCTCCACCAGCCCGGAGACCCCTTCGCTGCCTTTTCCCCCCAAGCCCACAGGCCAGCGGACGGCCGTGTTGCTTCCCACCTGACTTTTCCATTCCGGGCTGACCTTCGAGAGGTAATCGGTAAACACATAGGTGGTGCCGCTGCCGTCGGACCGGTGGATGGTGATGATCTTCTCGCCCGGAAGGTGGACGCGCGGGTTTGCGCGGGTAATCTGGGGATCGTCCCAATTTGTGATGGTCCCCAGGAAAATGCCGGCCAGCGCTTGAGGGGTGAAGTCGAGTTCCGCGTGAACGCCGGGGATATTGTACGTGGGCACGGTCGCGCCCATCACGGTGGTAAGCTGCACGATCTTCGCTTTGAAGGTGCTGAGCAACTGATCGTTCAAAGGCATATCGGAGGCGGCAAAATCCACCGTACCGGCGCGGAGTTGCTCGATGCCGCCTCCCGAGCCGATCGAGGCGTAGTTGAGGTCCACGCTCGGATGCAATTGGTGATAGACATAGAACCAGCGCGAGTAGATGGGATAGCCGAACGTCGATCCGGCCACGTTCAGCAGTATTGTAGACGGTCCGCGGCTGCAGGACGTCAGCAGGAACGCCGCGAGGATCACAAAGCAGTACCGGCTGAATGTGCGAGTTCGCATCAGTAAACCCAATCGGCTGTAGCGGCGCTGCCCTCAGCGCCTGAAATCGCCGGTGGGGGAGCGCCGGCTTTACAGGTTTCATGTTTAAGGAATGACGTACCGGATGTCCGCATACGCTTCGCTGAGATTAGCGTTTTTGGGATTGCCGGGGGCGATAGACCACAGCGCCCTGGTCAGGTATGAATACTGCGTGATGAGCTGCAAAGCTCCATACCGTGCGTTTTTCCAGAAGGTCTGAACGATGCCGAACGTGGCCTCCTGGATCGATTTATTGGCGGCATCAGATGAGCCGGGAAATCCGAAGCCCGTGTAGACCGGCTGTCCGCCCGGCGCGCCGACGGGAGTGATGCTGTAGTTTCGCCCGAAGTAGGCGCCGCCGTAATATCCGTAGACCAGCGTCGAAGGCGAGACGGTGTATTCAAATCCGCCGATTCCAGACTCGGCATGAACCGGCGAGATGGTGTAATCGGGCCGCACAATAAAATCCGGCCCAAGGCCAAAGATGTAGCGCCCCCCGCCATCGCTGTAGAACGACGTGGCAATCAGGTGAAGGTTATTCGTGAGCTCCAGGTTGAAGTTGACGGAGCCGCCAGCGCCGTAAGCCGTGTCGCTCGAAGTGAGACTGGAGTTATAGATCTTAAATGACGAGAACAGGCCAGCCAGCTCGACGTGCATCAACTTACTCCCGGCATGCCCGTCAAACGCAATCTTCCCGATGATATCAGGAGAAAGGTTAGGAGTGCTGGTGCTGCTGCCGGTGCCTGCCTGGGCGGTATTAAATCCGGAGGGGAATTTAACCGCGCCGGTTGCGCCTGCGTACTGTTCGGCATTTTCGAGCGACAGCGCGGCGGTGACATTTGGAGAGGCGTGGTACACAAAACGGAACTGCAATTGCCGAGCCCAGGTGAGGCCCACCTGGTAATTTGTATCCATATCCTGTGTGTAAAAAACATCGGAGGGCATTGGCGATATTCCCACACGCCCGGGGGTCAGCAAACTCCACGACTGGCCGCCCAGAAATTCGAATTTTCCCCGTTGGACATCGACCCAGTAGAGGCGTATCCGTAAGCTGTCACTGTTGCTGGTGACGAAGGCGTTCGCTGGCTGCGCGCCGAGGAAATCCGTCTCCAGATAGCCGCGCACCTTATTGGCGCCGAACGCGCTGTCCATCATCATTCCGATTCGCGAGTTCTGGATCGTGAACCGGTTTTCAGTGAGCCGCCCCTGGAGGGTATTAGAAAAGGGAAGCGAACCAAACGACGCGCCAATGCCGCTGCCCAGATTCCTCGAGCGGAAGAACTCCGTCGCGTCCACAAATCCTACCGGTGTAAGCGTTGCGTCGCCGATTTTGAGGGGAATAGGCTGAACCGGAGAATCGGTGAGAGCCGGATTTTTCTGGGCGCCGGAATCGCCGCTGGGCTCAGGGGACTCCGGGCTGGTCACCACGGGCGGCGGACCGGCGCTCGCCAGGGCCGGGCGAGCAGTCTTCTCTGCTTGCACCGCGGCAGCGGTTTGCGGAAGCGGTGAGGTCGCTATGGGTGGCGCCGGCGCGGCGGAGGACGATGCGCCGCTTTGCGCCGGATGGTGCGCAGCGATCCGCTCCAGCAGTTGCTGCTGCTTCGCAAGCTCGGACCGAAGCTGGTCCATCTCCTTCCGTTCCAGCCGGATCTGCCCCTTTAGAGCTTCCAATTCGTTGGCCGGCTGGGCGCGCCGGGAGATTGCGCCCGCACCGCCTGTGCTGCTTGCCGCGCTGTCTGTGGCTGAAGCGGCCTGACCTTCAGCGCTTCCGCGCGACGCTGCCGCCCCGGAGGCCGCGACAGTCGCGATCCCTTGGGCTGAAACTGCGGCAGGCATACTGAAGGCGCTTGCGAGCAGTACCGCCCCTGCAATTGCTCCCTGAACCTTTTTGATCATGGATTGCTCCTCTTTCGGCCCCGGCATAAAATCTCTTGCCGCACCGGAAAAAGCCGCGAATAAGATTCACCGATGCTCACGGAAGTCCTGCGGCGTCGGCGTCCTCGCCGAAACGTTTATCAAGTTCGACCCTCATCATGGACGGCGACTGTTAAAGCCGTGTTAACGGTTCGTGAAATTACGTGAGTTACGACTGGAGGGATGACGAAGGAGCAGGCTGGCAGGCAGAAAGAAGCACGGTGAAGGTTGAGCCCTTCCCGAGCCGGCTTTCCACTTTTACGGCGCCGCCCATGCGCTCTATGGCGTGCTTTACGATGGAGAGGCCGAGGCCAGTGCCCCCTGCGTCTCGCGAGCGGGCGCGGTCAACCCGGTAGAAACGCTCGAAAATTCGGGAAAGGTCTTCGGACGGGATTCCGATGCCGTCGTCGCTCACCGCAATGAAGATGCGATCAGCGTCCATACGCCCGGCCTCTACGCGCACGCGTCCGCCGGGCCGGTTGAACTTAATTCCGTTGTTGAGAAGGTTTACCAGGACCTGCTCGAGGTAAACGCGGACGCCCAGGATCGCTTCATCCGCCAGATCGCCCCGCTCGAGATGAACGCCGTGAAGCGCGGCTTCATTCTCCACAGCGCGCAATGCCGTTTCGATTGACGTGCGCAGAGAAACGGGATGCGGTTCGGGGCGGTTTCCGCCCGATTCAAGCTCCGACAGAGTCAGCAGGTCCGAAGCGATGTTATTCAGGCGCACAGCGTGAGACAGGATCACCTCGGAAAAGTGGCGGGCATTGTCACGGTCTTCAAGAGCGCCGTCCAGGAGGCTTTCTGCGTAACCGCGAATGGCGGTCAGCGGAGTTCGCAGCTCGTGCGAGAGGTTCGCTACAAAGTCCTTGCGAACTCTCTCCAGCCGCTCCAGTTCTGTGATGTCATGCAGGATTGCAATAGCGCCACCGCGCCCGGCCTCTCCCAGGGGCGCCGCCTCAACCTCAAAGACGCGCCCGTCCGCCGCCGGGAGCTGGAGCGTCTTCCGTGAAGGACTGCGCGTGGCGAGGACGCCCGAAATCATCCCGGTCAGGCCGGGATCCCGCGCAAAGTTGAGCAGCGACGCCTGCGCGGGGACGGGGAGCTGCGCGCCGAAGATGCGGGCGAAGGAATCGTTGCAGAAGATCACCCGGAGGCCATGGTCGACCGCCAGCACGCCTTCCACCATGCTCTTCAGAATGGCGTCGCGCTGGGCGGAATCCGCTCCTAGCCGCGCCAGCAGCTCCTGCCAGTGCGCGGCGGCGCGGCTGAGTTCCCGAGCTATCATGCCAAGTTCGTCGCCAGCATCGCGGGACGGGTTCGGCGCGGGCAGCCGCGCCTCACGAAGGCCCTCAGCGAATTCGCGGATGTATCCGATGCGCCGGCTGAACGCGCCTCCGGCCAGCCAGGCGCCAAGAAGGGCGAGACCGAGCCCCGCCAGCAGCGCCAGGAGAAGCCGCAAGTGAAGCACGGACCCGGTGAACGCAGTCACCGGGAAGGCCCGAAAAGTGAGGTCCAGCCCCAAAAGGCTCAGGGCGGTTGTCAGAAAGGCGCACCAGAAGACAGTCCGAAAAACCGCGGATTTCCCTCTCATTCGCTTCCGTCTTCCAGCGGCTCGGCGCTGAAGCGGTAACCCGAACCGCGCACCGTTTGCAAGTAGACCGGCCTGTCGGGTTGCGTCTCGATTTTTTCCCGAAGCCGGCGGATATGCACATCCACGGTACGTGGCGCCACAAAGCGATCAGGCCCCCAGACCTCGTCCAGCAGTTTTTCCCGCGCAAAGAC
>JBOGJW010000457.1:0-2650 GCA_050745245.1 Terriglobia bacterium
GGCTGAGATCGACGCCGACCACTTCGGCTCCCGCGCGCGCGGCCACATCCATATAACGGCCGGCGCCGCACCCGGCGTCGAGCACGAGCTTCCCGGCGAGCTCGTGTGGCGGCGTTCCGGTGGAGCTGATGAACGTCACTTCAGAGCTACGCCGCGAATTGGTATCAAACTGCGTCCGCTGCCAGCGCTTCCACTCGAAGCTGAACGTGGATACGTAACTTTCGCCCGCCGTGAAGCGCGGAATCCCGCCGCGGATCGGAAACGCTCGCGCGCACCGCGAGCAGCACAGGAATCCAGCGGCGATCTCCTCGCCGCGGCTCGACTCACCCTCCAGCCGCAGCGGGCCGTGGCAGGACGGGCACACCAGAATTTGCAAGAGCCTTTCTCGCATGGTCAGCGACACGAGATCATATCGCATTGCAATGTGCGATGCGTGCGACCCTGCAAATCTGAGGCCCCGGAGGCATTTGCCGGGCCGAGGAACCTGTTTTGTCCGCACGCGGAACAACAGGTCTTTCGCGTTCGCTCAGGATGACAATAACGACGGCTGGGATTTTCACGCCGGCTTGCAGGCCCACGGTCAACCGAAAAACGGCTGACCGCGGCTACCCTCGCTGCAGCGCCGGTGTCCCCGCCGGCGATTTGCGGCGGTGAGGACAGCGCCGCTACAAGCAACATGGCATGGAACGGCTCACGGACGCCAAATACTGGGATGAAAACTGGTGGAAAGGCCTCCGCCCCCGGCGGCTCCGGCTTTATCGCGACTTCGACTATGAAACCGTTCGGTTACTTCGCACCCAGGCGGGAAGGGGCTTCGCGCGTGTGCTCGAGATCGGCGCCGGCGGCTCGCGCGTGCTGCCGTATCTTCGGAAACGGTTTGGCTACACGGTTTTCGGCGCCGATTTCTCCCTGCGCGGCTGCGCCCTGCTGCGTGCGAACCTTGCGCTCGCGCGTGTAAGCGGGTGCGTCGTCTGCGAAGATATGTTTTGCTCGTCGCTCGCGCCGGAGTCGTTCGACTTGGTGTTTTCCTCGGGATTGATCGAGCATTTTTCTGATACACGAGTGGCGGTTGCGCTGCACCTTGAAAGGCTCCGCCCCGGCGGGCGGCTGGTGCTGATCGTGCCGAACCTCCAGGGCGTACAAGGGAGAATCTGGCGGCGGCTGGCGCCCGCGCTGTGGGCGAAACACAAGGTATTCGGGCCGTCAGAACTTGCAGCCGTATTGCGAGACTGCGGTCTCGCCGAGGTCCGGTGCGGGTATCTCGGATCGTTCTTTATTCACATCGGCCGCGGCGAGGAATGGACCGCGATCACACGCCTGCCCGCATGGGTGCAACGCCTCGCGCACCGGACCGCGTGGCTGGCCAGCGGAATCGTTTCGTTCATCTTCCGCGTTTCACCCGTGCGGCCGCACTCGCGCGCGTTCTCCACGGCCTTTTACGCCTCGGGTGTGAAGCTCCCGTAGAGGCGGCTTAATGCCGCCAGCCACGGAATTGTGAGCGATGCGTTCGTGGCGACGTAAAGTCGCCGCTACAGCGATGGTCTCGTACCGCGTTCTCGTGGTTACCAACCTCTGGCCCAGCGCCGCCGACCTGGGGTATGGCAGCTTCGTCAAAGCGCAGATGGACTCACTGCGGCCGCTGGGCGTGGAATACGATGTGCTCTTCATCAACGGCCGCCAGTCGCGCTGGAACTATTTGCGAGGGATTTTCGAGCTGCGCCGCCGGCTGCGCCACGCTCAATACGACCTGGTCCACGCGCACTTCGGGCTCTCCGGGTGGGTGGCGCGCTGCCAACTCCGCCTGCCCGTCATCGTCTCTTTCATGGGTGACGACGTGCTGGGGCGCTTCCGGCGCGATGGCAGCATCACCGCGTATGGACGCTTCCTTCAGGCGTCGAGCTTTATCCTGGCGCGCTTTGTGCGGGCCGTGATCGTGAAGAGCGCCGAGATGAAATCGAGGCTGGGGCTGCCCTCCGCGCGCGTCATCCCGAACGGTGTTGATCTGAACCTTTTCCAGCCGACGGACCGCCTCGAGGCTCGGCACGCGCTCGGGCTGGACGAGAACAAACGATTCGTCCTCTTTCCCTACAACCCGCGCGAAGCACGGAAGCGATTTGATTTAATTCAGGCGGCGGTGGAGCTTGCAAAACAGCAGGCGCCGGAGCTAGAAATCCTGCGCGTGGGCGGCGTATCGCAGGAGAAGATGCCCGTTTACATGAACGCCGCGGATATACTGGTGCTCGCCTCGCTTGCCGAAGGCTCTCCCAATGCCGTAAAGGAAGCAATGGCGGTAAACCTGCCTGTCATTACGGTGGAGACGGGCGACGCCCCCGATCTGATTGGCCCGACGGAGGGATGCTACCTCGTGCCGCGGGAGGCGGACGCGATTGCTGAAAAGATCCTCGCCGTCTGCCGCACCGGCTCGCGCACGCGCGGCCGCGAGCGGATCGCGCGGCTTTCGATGGAGAACGTTGCGCGGCAAATCGTCGAGGTGTACGGCGCTGTGGTAGCCACGTCGCGTTGAACCAGGAGTAGCGCAGCGCGGCGAAGCCGCAGCCAAAGAACGTGTCATCCTGAGCGCAGCGAAGGACCTGCTTGTTTTGAAGAATCTCATAAGAAAAAGCAGGTTCTTCGCTGCGCTCAGAATGAC
>JBOGJW010000458.1:0-1937 GCA_050745245.1 Terriglobia bacterium
CGCGTAGAGGCGGCTTTACGCCGCCATTTTTGGATGGCGGGATAAACCCGCCGCTACATCAGCGCCCGAAACTGAGGCATTACGATTCCTCGCCGCCTGCGGCTCCTCAGAATGACAGACCCCGAACTTTTTCACGCCTTCTCCGTTTCCGGCGCGAAGAGGCGGCTTTAGGCCGCTATTTTGGACGGGCGGGATAATCCTGTGCTACTTCTTTGCTGTGAGGGCCTGCATCACTTCTTTGCGTCGCGCGAGGGCTTCCGGGGCATGCTGGTTCAGCCACTTCTCGTACTTCTCGCCGGCGGTTTCGAGGTTCTTCCACACCAGCGGATTCTTCCACATCGCGCGCCAAGCCGGCGTGAGCGTCCTGATCTTGTTCCACACGGCCCACATCTCACCGCTGTTTTCGAAGAACAATTCTTCGTTGATCAGGCCGTGGTTCAGGACCGAGGCGGCCATCTCCCAGTAGCTCACCACCATTCGGAAATACGTGTTCTCATCGGTTCCGAACGGGTATCGCTTCATCATCTCCTCAACGGAATCGGGCGCGGTGAATTTGCTCAGAAACCAGTCGCGCGCCTGTCGCAGTTTCTCCTCGCGGCGGAGCTCGTAGACGCGCAGCAGAAGCTCGGCGTCGTGGTGGTCAAGATGCTGGATCATGATTCCCTTTCTTTGCTTAAAAAGTACCGGTGGACCGTTTCGTCCTCGGTCAATTCGGGGTGGAATGTCGCGGCCAGCAGGTTTCCCTGCTCTACCAGGACCGGCAGTCCATCGGCGCGGCCGAGCACGCGGACGCCGGCGCCCACACGGCGGATAATCGGGGCGCGGATGAAAACCATCTTCATCGGAGCAGACGACAATTCCTGGCACTCTCCCGCGCGCACCGCGCTATCAATCTGCCGCCCGTAGGCGTTCCGCTCGACCGCAATATCCATCAGGCCGAGCGTCTCTTGCGGAGGGTTCGAGACCTCCCGCGCCAGCAAAATCGCGCCGGCGCACGTTCCAAAGATGGGCTTGCCCTGCGCCGCAAACTCGCTGATAGCGCTCGCGAGCCCCTCGCCTGCGAAGAACTTCAGGATGGTGGTGCTTTCGCCGCCGGGAATAATGAGCGAGCCGGCTTCGGCGAGGTCCGCGGGATGCTTCACCAGTTTCCAGGCGTGCCCGATGCGGTCGAGCATCTTCGCGTGCAGGGCAAAGTCCCCCTGGATGGCGAGGATGCCGGCGAGCCGCTTGCGATGGCCGTTCGCGCTCACTTCCGTTACGCGCCCGCTGAGGAGATCAATCTCGCCTTGAGCGTGATCGGCGTGGCGCTCAGCGCCTTCGAGACCGGGCAGCCGGTTTTGGCGGCGTTGGCGAGCTCTTGGAATTTAGAGTTGTCGATGCCCGGAACCTCGCCCTCTGTTTCGAGCTCGATCCCGGTGATCGCAAATCCCGAGCCGCTCTTTTCGAACTTCACCGCGGATTTCGTATGGATCCGCTTCGCGGTGAACCCGGCGTTCGCAAGCTGCGCGGAAAACGCCATGGAGAAGCATCCGGCGTGCGCCGCGCCGATCAGCTCCTCGGGGTTCGTTCCCGCGCCGTTCTCCATTCGCGACTGAAATGAGAACGGGCCTTCGTAAGCGCCGGTGCCGAGCTTCATCCGGCCGCGCCCTTCTTTAAGATTTCCCTGCCATTCGGCTTCCGCTGTGCGGGTTGGCATCGTGACCTCCTATTGGATTTGAGTTCTGCTGGCGTACAATAGTCACATGAAACGTCGGCGATTCCTGGTAAATGTAATCTACGATCCTGAGTACAAAGGCTACGTTGTGGACGTGCCCCAACTGCCGGGTTGTGTGTCACAAGGCAAGACCATTGATTCAGCTTGTCAAATGGTCGCAAGGCCATCGCTGCGTACCTTAAGGCAGCCGGCCTGGCTTACACCTGCACAAACTCCGTCGTGG
>JBOGJW010000459.1:0-7591 GCA_050745245.1 Terriglobia bacterium
GAGCTGTGGCCCAACCTGCTGCGCGAGGCGCACCGCTCGGGCGCGACAGTAGCCATAGCCAACGCCCGGCTCTCTGACCGCTCGTTCCGCGGATATCGGATCGCACGCCCGCTCATGCGTCGCGTACTGGAGAATGTGGACTGGATCTTCGCCCAGACCGAGCGGGACGCGGACCGCTTCCGCCAGATCGGAGCGCGGCCGGAGCGCGTGCTGGTGACGGGCAATCTGAAATTCGACGTGCAGCCTGCGACCCATGGCGCGTTCGCGCCGCTGTTGCGTGAGGCGCTTGCCGCCGGGCCACACCGGCCGGTGCTGATTGCCGCGAGCACCATGCCGGAAGAAGAGGAGCTCGTGCTCAAATCCTGGGCGGCGATTCGAAGCAAGCAAGCGAGCGCCCTGCTGATCCTGGTTCCGCGCCACCCGCCGCGTGCCGGGCAGGTGACGACGCTTGCGCAAGCCGCCGGCTGCACAGTCGTCCGGCGCACCTCGCTCGGCGCGGAGCCAGGCGAAATCGCCCGCGCGCTCGCCGGGGCCGACGTTTTGCTACTTGACAGCGTTGGAGAGCTTGCGGGCATTTTCGCGATGGCCGACGTTGTCTTCATGGGCGGAAGCCTTGTGCCCACCGGCGGACACAACCTGCTTGAGCCCGCACAAGCCGGCAAGCCCGTCATCTTCGGTCCGCACATGCAGAACTTTCGTGACGCGGCAGCAATCTTCGTTGATGCGGGCGCTGCCATCCAGGTGCAGGATTGGAGAGAACTGGCCAAGTCAGCATTGTCGCTGCTCGCCGATGCGGGCCCGCGCCAGGCAATCGGCGATGCTGCGCGGCGGGTGGTGGAGCGCGAGTCGGGCGCAACAGAGCGGATCCTCTCTCACCTCGCGGAACTGCTCGGAACCGGTCCGGAAGTCTGCAAGGCTGGTGTACAACGATAGCGCCGTCGTCCCCGATGGCAGTCGCGTCAATTGTCAGAAAATGTGAAACAAATCGCTGGAGCCTATCATCCTGAACGGCTCGCTGTCATTCTGAGCGAAGCGAAGAATCCCGGTATTCCGCTCCGCGCAAATTCCGCGAATGATCCGGGGGAAAACAAGCAAATACGGGGATTCTTCGTCGGTCGCCGCGGTGACCTCCTCAGAATGACAGGACGCGAATTTTTCATCCGCTTACTTGCACCTTATCAATCATCACTCCGCGGCCGGCAAGATCCCGGCGCTACGCAGGAAGACCGATGAATCCGCTGCTTGCGCTCTTCGCCGCATGTTACCGTTTCGCGGCAACCGCGCGCAGCGCCGCCTATCGTCACGGATGGCTCAGAAGCCGGCAACTAAGCCGTCCTGTAATCAGCATCGGGAACCTGACGATCGGGGGAACTGGCAAGACTCCGCTCGTCGCGCTGGTCGCGCGGCTGCTCGCCGACCGTGGCTGGCGGCCGGTTATTCTGACGCGCGGCTACGGCCGCCGGCGGGGATTGTCTCTGACGGTTGCGCCGGCCGGCGGCAGCCGCGCGGCTCGCGAACGTGCTGGCGACGAACCGTGCCTCCTGGCAGCCCGCCTGCCAGGAGTCCCCGTGGTAGTCTGCGCGGACCGGTATCGCGCGGGCCGCTTCGCGGAGGAGCGCTTCAACCCCGGCGTTCATTTGCTCGACGACGGCTTTCAGCACCTGCAGCTTCGCCGGCAAATGGACATCGTCGCGCTTGACGCAACTTGCGAGCTCTCGGACCGCGCGCTGCTGCCAGCGGGCCGAATGCGCGAGCCGCTCGCGGCACTGAAACGCGCTCATCTGATTGTCATCACGCGTGCGGAGCTCGCCGGCGCGGCGGCGCTCGAAAAACTCGCGCGACAGGTGAATCCTGAAGCGCGAATCTTCCACGCACGCACCCGGCTCAGCGGGCTCCGCGAGCTGCGCCGGGGCTCGATTGTGCCGCCCGAAGCCCTTCGCGGCAAGCGCATCTTTACTTTTTGCGGGATTGGCAACCCGAAGGCTTTCTTCCTCGACCTCGGCCGCTGGGGAATGACGGTTGCGGGCAGGCAAGCGTTTCGGGACCACCACGTCTACCGCCCGCGAGAGCTCGCGGCGCTCGCTCGGAGGGCCGCGGCGGCGGGCGCGTCCGCGCTCGTGGTAACGGAGAAAGACGCGATGAATCTTCCCGAGAGTTGGACGCCTCCGCTGGACGCCTTCGCCTGCATTGTCGACGCCGAGGTCGGTGAGGGCGCCGCCTTCGAAGCGGAGCTGCTACGGCTCCTGCCGCGTTGATCCGCTGCTGTAGAGGCGGGTTTATCCCGCCACGCTAAAATGGCGGTAAAGCCGCCTCTACCTTTTTCTCGCCGCCTGCCGGCGTTCGCCAACTGTGCCTTGGGAAGGCATGAGGACAATCTCGTTCACCGTGGCGCGCGCGGGCTGCAATAACGCGCCGAGCACAGCCTGCGCGATGTCGTCAGGCTGCAACAGCGTGCTGCGGTCAATCGGGAAATCAAACTCATTGGCCATGCGCGTGTCGGTCGTGCCGGGCAAGATGGCGGTCACACGGATGCCCGTGAGCTCGGCAGCGAGCACGCGCGTAAAGCCGAGCGCGCCGAACTTGGAGGCGGCGTAGGCGGAGCACTTGGGAAAAGCAGTGCGGCTCGCGATTGAGAGGATGTTCACGATGTGAGGCGAGGGCCCGCGCTCGAGCAAGGGCAGCGCCGCGCGGGTAGCGAGGAACAACGCGGTGAGGTTGGCGCCAAGGTTCTTCTCCCAATCGGCGAGCGTGGTACGGACGAAGGGCTTAAAAGTGAAAACACCGGCGCTGTTGATGAGCGCGTCGAGATGACGAAAGCGCCTTCGCAATCTCGCGAAGAGCCGCGCCACGTCCCCCTGCTTCGTCAGGTCGGCGGCGAAAGCTTCCGAGCCCGGCGTCTCAGCCGCGGCCCGGCGCAGCGCGGCGCGATCTCGGGCCGTCAGCAGCGTTTTCGCGCCTTCTTCCGCGCACGCCCGCGCGATGGCGAGGCCAATGCCGCGGCTGGCGCCGGTGACCAGGATCGTCCTGTCCTTTAGGTTTTCGATGTTGCCTCTCAGCGCTCTCCGCGCACGAGGGTGAGGAACTCCTCGCGCGTGCGATAATCATCCCGGAAGACGCCGAGCATCGCCGACGTCATCGCAACGGAGTTCTGCTTTTCGACGCCCCGCATGATCATGCAAAGGTGCCGCGCCTCCACGACAACGCCCACGCCCTGCGGGTGAATCTTCTCCATCAGGGTCTCAGCGATTTGAGTGGTAAGGCGCTCCTGCACCTGGAGACGCCGCGCGAACACTTCCACCAGGCGCGGGACTTTGCTGAGCCCGATCACCTTGCGGTTGGGAATGTAGGCGACGTGGCAGCGGCCGAAGAACGGCAGGAGATGGTGCTCGCACAGGCTGAACACTTCGATGTCCTTGACGATGACCATTTCGTCGTAGGCCACGTCGAACAGCGCGCCGTTGAGCACCTTGTCCGGGTCCTGATGATACCCGCTGGTGAGGAATCGCAGGGAGCGCGCGACGCGCTCGGGCGTCCGCTCCAGGCCCTGCCGCTCCGGGTCCTCGCCAAGCATCCGGATGATCTCCCGGATGTGCCGCTCGGCGGGATCGCGCGCGGCTCCCTCAGCGCCCTTGTTCACAAGGCCCGCCCGTTCGCTGTTCATACGGATTGATCCTCGTACTCAAAATAATTCGACCGCGTTTCCTCCAGCCGCACGCGATGCAGCCGCGCCGCGCCGCGCGCCGGCAGAGCTTCAAGCTTCTCGCGCAGAAGGGTATAGATCCCGGCGCAGAGATTCTCTGTTGTGGGGGCCTTCTGCGCGAAGAGGCCAGCGTCGAAGTTCAGATGGGCGTGGTCAAAACGGTCGAGAATCTCCTGCTGCACGAGTTGGTCCAGCGCGCCCAGGTCGATGACCATGCCGGTGGCCTCATTCACCGGGCCCTCCATGGTAACGTCGAGCGCGTAGTTGTGCCCGTGGCCGTAGGGGCTATTGCATTTTCCGTAGACCCGCGCGTTCTCTTCGGCGCTCAGCGCGGGGCTGTCGAGCCGGTGGGACGCAGCGAAGCGGTAGCGGCGCGTGAGATAGAGCATCAATCTCCGTAATAATCCACGTACAGGTCGTCGGTTTCGTAGAGCCGCACGCGGTGCAGCTTGCCAAAGCTCAGCCGAGGCGAAAGGCGCCTCCAGATCTCAACGGCGATATTTTCGGTGGTGGGAATGCGCTGGGCAAACGCGGGCACTTCCTTGTTCAGCATCTTGTGGTCCATGGGCTCGATCACCTCGGCTTCGAGCAGCTTCTTCAGATCGGTGATGTTCAGCACCATGCCCGTCGCGGGATCAACATCGCCCGCCACTGTCACTTCAAGCGCATAATTGTGCCCGTGGCCGTGCAGGTTGCTGCACTTGCCGAAGACGCGCCGGTTCTCCTCCTCGCTGAACGCGGGGTTGTGATAATAATGCGATGCGGAAAATTCCACGCGCCGCGTCAGGTAGATCACCGCGCCTCCTTCGCCGGGTAACTTCTCCCCTTCCATTGGATGCTGCCGCCGCGCCGGTACGCCCAAAGTGAATTAAGAAGCAGCGCGCTGAGGAGCGGCGCGCCCGCCCAGATGAACTCCGCAAACCTCGAAGGAAAACCGAGGCGTTTGAGCTGCCGCGAGTAGTTCCAACCGCGCCAGAGGAGGAGCGCGGCGCAAAGGATAATCAGGATTCGGATCCAGGCTGGCGACGGATTTAGCAAAAAGTACAGCAACACCGGAATCATAAGCAGCCGGGGAAACCATTCGATGAACATCAGCTCGGCCACCGCTCTGATTATCCTTGAGGCGCTGCCGCCATAGAGTAAAAAAAGGTTCTTTGTCCACCCGCGCCACATCTCGCCGAACGTGCGATACATGCGCGTCTTGGCCCACTCGGCGCCGGGCAGAAAGAGGAGCTTGCCGCCGGCCGATTTCACCCGGCGAGCCAGCTCGACATCCTCGAGAATCGCGGCGCGCACCGCTGCGTGGCCGCCGATCCGGTCATAGATACTCCTGCGAATTAGGATGTACTGCCCATTCGCGGCGGCCGCGGGCGATGCGGGATCGCTCACGTCCTCGAACCGGTACAAGCGCGAAAGCTGGATGTAGACCAGCGGGATGACTGCCTTCTCCCACCACGTCTCTGCGCGCTGGCCCGGCGAGATGGATAACAGGTCCGCGTGCTCGATCTCAGCCCGCGCCAGCAGCGCCGCCAGGCTGCCGAAATAGTGCACGGTATCGGCATCGGTGAAAAGGAGCCACGCGCCCGAGGCGAGCTTCGCGCCCTCGGCGGCGGCGTGAGCTTTTCCGGTCCAGCCTTGCGGGAGATCATCGATCCGGCGGACACGCAGGATGGCGCATTCCTTCTGCAGCTTGGCGAGGATTTCGGGCGTATGGTCCTGCGACTGGTCGTCCACCACGATAATTTCCCGCAGCTCCGGCTGACGCGCGAGCGAGCTCACGGCTGTGGCGATATTCAGCTCTTCATGGCGGGCCGGAACAATGGCGGAGACAACGGGAAGATCGGTCATGTGAGGGAGCAAGCGCCAGCTCAGAAAGACTTGGCGGCTTGCGCGTGATTCGAACGGCAAAACTCAGTATAATAAGGCCTGATTCCGATGAGCAAATCCCTCTGGATAAAGTGCGGCGTTGCGGCGATAGCGGCAGGCGTGGTGGTGGCGCTGGTGATGCGGCGCGGGCCTCATCCGCTCCAAACCGGCGACCGCCTGCCGGCGTTCACGCTGCAGCAGGTGGACGCCGTGGGCCCCCTTTCAATCCGCGGTCAAGGGCACGAGGTGGTGCTGGTGAACTTTTGGGCGACGTGGTGTCCGCCCTGCGTCGAGGAGGCGCCGAGCCTCGAAAAGTTCGCGCGCGAAATGGCGCCTCGCGGCGTGCGCGTGATTGGCGTCAGTGTGGACCGCAATGGCGCCGACCTGCTGAAATTCGTGGCCCAGCACCACCTGACGTATCCTATTCTGCGCGATCCGGACCAGAGCTTGGCCGCGCGCTTTGGCACTTACAAATTCCCCGAAACCTACATCTTCGATCGCGACGGGCGGCTGGCCGACAAAATCATCGGGCCAACCGACTGGAGCGACCCGCGCATGATTCAGTTCGTCGGCGCGCTCACCCACTGGAACACCGCCGCTCCGCAGCAAGCCGCAGCCGCAACCGGCGCCTACTGACTTATTCTCCCTTCGCGCTTCCGTTGCGGCGGACGAGCTTGTCCACCGTCTCGATTAAAGCGTTGAGCTTGTGCTCCCCTTGAGCTTGCGCCTGCGTCAGTTCCCGAATCAGCCGGTCCGTATCCTGAATGCGCCGGTCCGTATCCTCGGCGTGGCGAGCCAGGGTCATGCAAACTTCGGCCAACTGCCGGATCATGCCATCGGTGCGATCAAAGCGCTCGTCAAGCCGCCTCATCGCCTCTTCGTGGTTCTGAAGCCACACTTCGTGCTTGGCTTGCATTTCGAGGATGAACTGGATCGTTCGTTCGGTGTCCATGGCTCAGAGTTTACCAAGATCAAAAGCGGAGCGAAAGCTGGGCTTGCTTTGGCAGCTCCGGCGGGGCCTCCTCTTCAAGTTCATACTGCGCCCTGAGCAGCGCCAGGAGCGCTGTGACGCGGTCCTTGTAATCCTGCGGGAGGTACGCCGAGCGCGCATAAAGCCGCAGGTAGCGCTGTGCGAGCCGTGGGAACTCCCTTTTGAGGAACGGCATGAAGTGCTTCATCGCGGAGGGCATCAGGAACAGGACGCTGCCGTGAAGGAACTTCGCACGCGCCGCGGCGGCGGAGCGCACGAGATCACCGAGCGACTGGCGCGAATCCGTAATTCCAGGCAGAATCGGCATCGCGTTTACGCCGGCGTAGATGCCCGCTTCACCGAGGCGCGCCACGGCCTGGAGGCGCTTTGCGGGCGGCGGCGCCTTCGGCTCCAGCAGACGCGCCAGGCGCGCATCGGTCGTTGTCACGGTCATGTGGACTCGCAGCGAATTGCGGGCGGCGACAGCTTGAAGTAATTCGATGTCGCGCAGGATCAGCACCGACTTGGTGGTGATCGAAAGCCGGGCGCCTCCCAATTGCGCAAAAACTTCCAGCAGGCGGCCCGTCACGCCAAACTGGCTTTCGGCGGGCTGGTAGGGATCGGTGGCCGTGCCGAGGGCGATCGGTAAGCCCTGATCGCGCGCCGAGCGCAGCTCCGCCCGCAAAATTTCCGACGCTCCCGCCTTCGCGTAAATCTTCCGCTCAAATTCCAGCCCGTCCCGCAGCTCCATAAACTCGTGTGTGTAGCGCGCGTAGCAGTACTGGCACCCAAATTCGCACCCCCGATAGGGATTGATCGTCCAGGCAAACGGCAGCCGCCCGCTGGCTTCTCGGTTCAGAACGGACCGCGTGGGGAGGGAAAAGTACGCCACCTCCGCGCGCTCGCGCACCTGCGGGCTCTCCGCCGCAAGGCGGGCGATTCCTGTGAGCGGCGCTGCGGGGGGAAAGGTTGGAACGGCGTCCATGGCGAGCGACCTCCGGCATCTGGTTTCAGAGGTATGTTCGCTGTTTGTTCGCCACTTGTCAAGATTTAAG
>JBOGJW010000460.1:0-8444 GCA_050745245.1 Terriglobia bacterium
TACCGGCAACAGTGCGCGAGGAAAAAGAAGCGAGGAAATTTCTCCACTCCATATGAGACCCGAGGCTATCCTGAATTTACTGGTTTGTTCGCCAGCCCAAGAATTTCTTCCGGCTTGGGATCCCCCCTTTTTTAGCGCACCGCTTGATACCTGTCAAGCAAAAGCTCAATCTGCCGCATCGAGAAGCCTGAAGGCGATGACGTCCGAGCCCGCTGCTATAGCCACGTACTGTCTGCCGTTGAAACTGTATGTCATTGGAGAAGCCGTAATTTGCTGGCCTGTATTAAAATGCCACAGCACTTTCCCAGTTTTCGCTTTGAACGCAATTAAACTGCCTTGCGGGCTTCCGGCAAAAAGCAGCCCGCCCGCGGTCGCGAGGACTCCCGCGCCATACTCTCTTGCGCCAATGAGCTTGTACTCCCATTGCAACTTCCCGTTCGTCAAATCCAGAGCGCGGACGTATACCTGTAATTGGGCATCGGGGATATCCGCAGCCCCTGTGGCGTCGTACGGAAATCCGCCCGGCCGGAACGTCTGCTTCGCTTTCCGTTGGATCTGGCAGCCTTCGAGCGCTTCAAGATAAAAGTAACCCGTCTCCTCGCTATAGGCTGGGGACATCCAGTTGGTGGCGCCATCGCACGAGGGACATACCTTCGTGCCCTGTAGAGAGGCCTCAATTCCCGGAACACGGATCGGCCGGCCTTTTTTCGTCAGGCCGGAGGCCCAGGTCAGCCCGCGAACAAAGGGTGTGCCGAGCAGAAATGCGCCATTCGTCCGATCCAGCACATAATAGAACCCGTTCCGGTCGGCTTGCACCAGGAGCTTGCGCAGCCGTCCATTGAACACATGATCCACCAACACCGGAATCTCTACTGCGTCCCAATCCGCTGTGTCGTGGGGTGTGAATTGGAAATACCATTTCAGCTTGCCAGTATCGGCGTTCAGCGCGACCATGCATTCGGTATAAAGATTGTCGCCCCGGCGCACGTCGCCGTTAAAGTCCGGCGCCGGATTTCCGATTCCCCAGTAGAGCAGGTTCAGTTCGGGATCGTAGCTGCCGGTGAGCCAGGTGTCTCCGCCGCCGCGCTTCCACGAATCGCCGGACCACGTATCAATGCCCGGCTCGCCAGGCTTCGGAACCGCGCTCCAGCGCCAGAGCTGCCGCCCCGTCGCCGCATCGAACGCGACGATCAATCCAACCATACCATAATCACCCGGGGCTACTCCCGTAATGATCTTGCCATTAAGCGCAAGGGGCGCCGCCGGCGCCCAGTAGCCCTCTTTGGCTTCAGCGATCTTCGCCCGCCAAAGGAAGTTGCCGGTCCTTGCACCGAGGGCAACCAGGAAAGCGTCCGGCGTCGTGAAGTATACGCGGTTGCCGTAAACAGCGACCCCGCGGTTCGCGGCTTGATGCTCTCTGAAAGGATAGCGGTAGCTCCAGATCGAACGTCCTGTTTGGCCGTCAAGGGCATATACGTTTCTCGGTTTTGTGACGTACATTATCCCGTTTACTACGACCGGCACGCACTCAAGCCGCTCCTCATTTGGCGCGTGGAAAATCCAGGCCGGGGCAAGCCTCTGAATATTGGCAGTGTCGATTTGTTTCAACAGGCTGTAACGCTGCGAGCTATAGGATCCTGAGTAGGTGAGCCAGTTAACCGGATCGGCTTTCTTCAGCTCCTGGTAACTCACTTGTGCCTGCGCACCCAGAGGCAACAGAAGTCCGGCCCAGCACAGCAGCCACGCCCACTTCGTCATAGGTTGCCTTCCCCGCTTTTCTGCGTGCGCCCCGAATTTTTACTTGCCTGATGGCTGAGAAACGCGAGCAGATCTCGCAGTTCCACAGGGGCGAGCGTCTTGTCGTAATCGGCGGGCATGAGTGACGACTCGGCGTAACGGATTTCGCGCAAATCGCTGCGAACGAACAGGCGGAGCTCGCCGTGGCCGTCGAGAAGCTGCAGCGAGAAATTATCCTCGTTCTTGATGATGCCCGAGACGCGCTGCCCGTCCTTGTTGACAACTTCGACCGGCTGATAGCCGGTCGAAATCCGCGCAGCAGGCTGAGTGAGCGCCCCGCGAATCTGACGCAAGGTGCGCTGTCCGCCAATATTTGAAAGGTCCGGTCCAAGGATTCCGCCGCGCCCGTCGATCATGTGGCAGGAACCGCACTTTCCTTTGCCCCAGAAGATTTCCTCTCCGTGAGCGACATTGCCCGGCACAAAAGAGTCCGCGGCGCTTGCACGCAGGCTGCGAACATAGGCAACAATCTTCCAGATGTCCGTGGTTGCGAGGCCGGAAGGCGGCATCCCCGTGCCGGGAATACCATTCTTGATCGCATCGAAAATGGATGCATCGGTTGAACGCAGATAATCGCGCTTACCGGCTAGCGCCGGCGCCCGCTCTCCCGCTGCCCCGTTAATTCCATGGCACGCCGTGCATGTGTGAGCGTAAAGCTCGCCGCCCTCCGCGATGACGCGCTGGTTGTATGGTAGCGGATTGACGCTCGCAGGCGACCCAGACCTCTGCTGCGCCAGCGCTGCTGCCGAGGCGAGCACTAGGCATACGATTGACCCGTTTCGGAGAACCGCCAAAATACAAACGCCGAGTTTCAGCTTCCTAGTACTCCTGCGCCATGGGCTCGATTGATTGCGTGAGTGGACATACACGATCACCGCGACCGATACCCGGTGCGACGCGCTCCGGTTATGAAACCGCGCCT
Source organism: Terriglobia bacterium (assembly GCA_050745245.1). Lineage (GTDB taxonomy): Bacteria > Acidobacteriota > Terriglobia > UBA7540 > UBA7540 > RH2-MAG17b. The sequence goes on from JBOGJW010000460.1 coordinate 2,720, forward strand.
GCCGAGCTTCGCAACTGAACGGCGACTTCCGACGCTCGCTCGTGCAGAAAGGACACATCGTTGCCGCAGCTCGCAAAGAGCATGCCGCGGTCAATCCAGAACTTCGCGAGCGCCGGCGAGCGCATGTGAATACCCGGCGCCACGCCCCGGCGCACGCAAGCGTCGCGGATCGCCTCGATAGTTTGCACCATGCGTGGATGATTAAACTCTCCGGGAACGCCCAAGGAAATCGAGAGATCGGCCGGTCCGATCAGCACCGCGTCGATTCCTTCAACCGAGAGCAGGTCCTCGCGTGCTTCGAACGCGCCCACCGTCTCGATCTGCAGAACCACCAGCGTGTTCGTGTTCACGTGCTCGATGACCTCGGCGAAGTCATGGGCCCGGTAACCCAACTGGGGTCCGCCGAGGCCGTAGCCCCTTGTTCCCTTCGGAGGAAACCTGGTCCAACCCACCGCCCGGCTGAGCAGGTCCTTCGATTCAACACGCGGCAAAATGATCCCCTGCGCGCCGCAATCCAGCGCTCGCGCGATCAGCGAGTAATCGAGAGTCGCCACTCGGACAACCGGAGTTATGCCCGATAGCTCCGCTGCAATGCAGACCTCGCGTATCGCCTCCATCCCAAAGCCGCCGTGCTCCGCATCAATAAAAGCCCAGTCAAAGCCGGCTGCCGCGAACATACGGGCGACATCGGGCGACCGGAATTGTGACCAGCCGGCGCCAAGCTGGCACCTTCCGGCGCGTAAGCCCTCCTTCACACGATTGATCTGCATTTATCTCCTGTCACGGCCGGTTCAGATGAGCTCAAACTTTTGGAAAATGCCATATGCGAAGAGCGTTCTTTCCAAGGACCAACCGCCGATCCTCCTCGGTATAAAAATCGCAGTATCGGTCAACGAACTCGAGTTCCTTGTTCATTGGTAGCTCCCAGCGGGGCATCGGGTATCCGGTGCCCCAAACGAGCTGCCGACCGCCAAATTCTTCGTACGTCGCCTTATAGAAAGAATAGGTGTCGCGATAGGGATACTGCTTCGTGAGTGAGATCTCGTACGGTTCTGAAGCGCTCACCCACACGTACGGAAACCGCTTCAGCCGGAACATCTTGCGAAAATCGGCCCAAGGGTTGGCATCCCGCAAGTCCGGTTTCCCGAGGTGGTCGATGATGATTTTGACGCCCGGGAAACGGCCAGCCATGTCTTCGAGCATGGGCATTTGGTGCGGAAGGATATAAAAGTTAAAAACCGCCCGCAAACGCTCGGCCTCCCGCCACAGCGGATACTGGCTTTTCGCGTTCAGCCAAGTCGATTTTGGAGCGTAGAGCGGGCTGAATCGCATCCCTTGAAAACCGTGTTCCACCATCCAGTAGCGCAGGCGGCCGGCCGGATCAGGACCGAGCGGGTTCAGCAAGCCGTGCGCGACAAACAATTTCGGATATCTACCCAGGGAGTCGCTTACGTACGAATTGTCCCATCCATAGTAGCGCGGGTTTATGAGCACAGTATATCGTATGCCGAACTCGCGCATCCCGCGCACTTCATTCTCGACGGGCGCTGCGATCGGCACTCTCTTGAGATCCGGGTGCTCGGGATCATGAAATGGATATTTGGGATCCAACGTCCAGATTTCAAGGTGAGTGTCAATGATCAGCCGCTTGGGCCGCGGAGAGCTCAGGCCAGCGACGGCGAGGCCAAGGAATCCGCGGCGGGTTATTTCAGAACTCATCTTTATCATCCTCGATAATTGTGATCTATGATGGACACGCGATTTCGGCCCAGTGACACCGTCGCGGGCGGCGCAGAGATGGCGGCCTTTGTCAGGTCTGCACTCCCCGAAGGAGGCGCCCGAACCGTCATCAGTCGCCAATCCGCAGACACCCCAAAACGATATCCGCGCCATCCGTGCGAATTTGTATTTTAATTCGTCGTGGGCTTTTCTAAAACGCCCGCGGCGAGAAAAACACGTTCGCCGTGGCTACCACATCGGCTCGCCGCAAACAGGCCGTCAGCAATCAGCCGTCAGCCGTCAGCCAAAACCTGAAAGCTGGAAGCTGATAGCTGACAACTGACCACTGACAACTAAAGAGGGAGATCATCATGTCATTCGACAAGCGTACTGTCACGGCCAAGCGTCGCGCCGCCAATCAAGCCGCCGCACAGAAATCCACAAAGGGTGCGTTTCGGATCGAGGTTGGCGAGAAACTGTTCGTGCACGGAGCGGAAGAATCGCTCGATTTTTCCGCGTCCCTGGGGCTGATAAGGCGGGGTGTGAGCGATGAGAATGCCAAGCGAAGCGGCAATGCGGGCCACTTGCTGGCTGCGGTAGACCTTCCTATCATCAACGTAGAGGCGCCCCGGGCTTACCTTACGCAATACTGCTCGTAGAATCAGTCGCTTGAAGGGTGTTTCTGTTTTCATTCCTTCAGACTACGAGTCCGCGTTCAATTAAACCAGACTCCCCGGCTTGCTGCTGCTCTCCCTGCCTCCATGCTTTCAGCCGTTCACGACGGCGAGCGCACTTTCCGAGTGCGCGTCCCCCTGCGCGGCGCGGCACTCGTCGCAGCGCTCTTGGGCTGAGTTTTCTTGCGCCGTGTAACGCCTAAGCCGCGCTCCAACAGCTCCGCAGCAACTGCTTTTCGCCGGCCGTCATCACTCTGGAGAACTTTTCCGGCCGCTTGGAAATGAGCTCACTCAGTTGCGCCATCCATTCGAGCGACGCCGCGGCCGGGTGGTCGCCAAGCTCATGCGAGACGCTGAGCGCGGCGTCGAGATCGGGGATCGCGCGGTAACAATTCAGGGCTTCCTTCAGATTTCCGGTGGCCCGATAAGATTCAGCGGCTAGGCGGGAATCCCCCAGGCCCTCGTGACAGATGGCCTCCAGTTTCGGCTGGCGCTCAGGCAGAGCGCGGAGGGCTGCCAGGGCGGAGGCAAACTGCTTGTCCTTGATCAATACCTGGATGGCGCGCTGTTGCAGCCGCTCGGTGCGGGCCGGCCGATCGGGCAGTCCGAGGGCCTCATAAAACGGCGGCAGAAGCCGGATCAGGACGGCGGCGTTCCGGCCGCTGATGAGCGCCGATTCAAGAGTTTCGACCCACCCGCCCGCCTTCGCAGCAATTTCCAACGTCAGCCATGGCTCCACTTCGTTCTTGTGCCGCGGCAAAGTTTCCGCAGTCCAGGCGAGCGCGTTCAACCGCTCACTATCCGGCGCCCGTTGCACCCCCGCGACGGCCGAAATCACCGTGGCAAGCGCCGGGCGCCCCGCCGATACGGCCGCACGCTCCGCTTCATTGAAAAGGTTCGGACGGCCGAGCTCCGCGCGCAGACGCCCGTCCCACATGGCCAGCTTGAAGCAAACTTCCGCCAGCGTCAGGTAGGCGTTCCGGCGGGCCGCCTCATCCGTCACCGCAGCGGGCGAGCCCGGGCGCCCGAGCAGTGTAATCGCCTGCTGCGCGCGCGACCATGCCATTTCCGGCTTCACATCGATATACTGCCGCGCATCCGCCTGGCAGCGTTGGACGCGCTCTTCGGTGTCGAGTTCGTCCTCCTCAAGGGTCTTCAGAATCGCCGCAGGAACCGTGGAAGATACTTCGCCGCCCGTGGTCGTCTCGTTAAGAAAATCTAAGCTCTGGCGGACGATTGATTCCGTCGGGCTCACATCCATCCACAGTAGACGCTCGGCAGGGCGGCTGAGCGCTACCCTGAGCCGATCGATACAGAGGCGCTTACGGAGGCTTTCGAGGTCGGAGTCGCGCCGCGAATAGTGCCGATCCTGCAGGATCCGGTCGAGCTGCTGCCCGGCGTTGATCACGCACACCGAGTGGAAATCAAGGCCTTTGGCCTCGGAGACGGTGAGCACTGCCGAGCGCGCCGGCTCGGGAATGTAGCTTGGGATGATCTCATCCGTGGCGATTAGCGCCACTCCTTCCCGAGCGGCGAGCGACAGGAACAGTTGATCTAACTCCGGACCCGGCATGGCGCTGCAATAGAGTACCTGGTCTGCGGCATCGTCATCGACCTCCGCGTGGCCGGATCCACTTGGCCGATCCTGCCGGTCGATTTCGGAATAGAGATCCCAAACGCGATTTACGATCTCGGCAATGCGGCGGGGGCTGCGCAGGTTGGCCGCGAGCGTGTATTCGGAGGGCGTGCTAACCCTGGCGTGCAGGAGGTCGCTCAGCCACCCCCACTCGAAGTCGGTGGGGCGAACTGTCTGGGCTTCATCGCCGGCCCAGAGCATTGACACCGGCCGCCGCTTGCGGCTGTTGATAAGCAGCGCGAGCTTGACGAGTACGAAAACTTCGATCGGCGTGAGGTCTTGCGCCTCGTCAACGGCAACGCAGCCAAAATCGATCCACGAGAAATCGGAAGTGTCGGCGATCGAATCGAGCCGGGCTGCAGCGCGCCACGCGAGCGCCAGCTCGGGGAAATACCGGTCCGCCAGCATTTCACCATCCGCCCGCTCCAGGCGAGCCGCCAGATCCAGCACGCTGCTTGTTGCCGCTGGCCCGAGAAACTTCGTGCGGCGCTCGCGGTAGTCCTTATCCGCGGCCCGGGGCAGCTTCGAGGCCCGGAATCGGCCGATGGCGACGGGCAGGGCGTCACCGACACGGTGCGCATGCAGCTCGTCGTAAAGCGCCTCCAGGCAATGCGCCCACGGCCCGAAGCTGCGATTAAAAGGAGCGAGATCCACCGCGAATTTGCGGCGCAGCTCACTTGGGCTCCTCGATGGAGCGTCGAGGCTGAGCAGTTGGCGCAGAAGAGCGGGATACGTCACCACGTGGAATAGCTTGTGCGATGAGCAGAAGCGGTCGAAGTAATCTCGCGCGAGTGCGGCCAGATCCTGCGAGTAGGTGACGTAAAGGACGCGCTCGGCGCCGGACGAATCAGCGGCATGCCACAAGGCCGTTGTCTTCCCTGAGCCGGGATGGCCCTTGAGGAGTTTTACCAGGTACCGAGCGGAAGCGAAGCGCACCTGGGGCGGCGTCCACGGCTCCGGACCGTACTCTTCGCGCCGCAAATCGCTTACGGAGATGGGCAGGTAGTGATCTTTGAAGGAACCCGGCGAGAGCGGCGAGTGGTCGTCGTGGTGGCGGATATCGCGCAGAAAGATCGCCTCCTGCGGCACAGCGGAAAATCCGTCGAATTGCTTGACGGGCGCAGCTCCCTCAGGCGCCCACCAGGCGTAAAAGTGACTGCCTTGATTACCTCCCAGACGTGAGCGCCGCCAACCGCGGTTGACGCCGTGCGTCGGCTTATAGTGTAGCCGCGCGGCGCCGACGGCCATCCGCTGCATCAGGAATACGGCACGCCGGCCGACCGCGCTGCGACTTTCATTCGCCAGCTTTTCGAGGAACTGTTCGTGGCAGAAAAGCGGCCGCGGCGGCTTTGCTGTTGCGAAGGTTTCCATTAATTCGAGTTGCGTGTCGTGCATTGAAACATCCCATCCCGGCGTCCTCGAAGTGATCGATTCTACTACTCATCTCGCACTCAATCCCTTCTGCGCTCAGGCGCACCGGCTTTCTGTCTTCCGCTCTGCGTGTATTTCAAGAGTCTTGGCCAGGGGGGAGGTAGCAATTAAACAGCGGCATCAAATGGTGTTTTTTGAAATCGCCCCATGGCGCGCGCGTTGATCATATCCGCTGTCCGGCTCCCACGCGATCGGAGATCTCTTGAGTCTCGATGACTTCGTTAAGGATGGCTATTTGCGCCGTTTGCGCGCCCAATCGCGAAGC
>JBOGJW010000461.1:0-3748 GCA_050745245.1 Terriglobia bacterium
CGCCACGGCGACCTCGCTCAGAATGACAGTGCGTTTGGCTGCCGCCGCAACGCTGCGCTACAGCCCTCTCACTCTTCCAGCACGTATTCGAACAGCAAAAATGACAGCACCATAAATATAATGCTAAATGCGATGAGGAGCTTCACCCAGCTAAGATAAGCCGCCGGGGGATCGCCCTTCAAATTGCTTGACGTGGCCTCAATGCCCCCGATAAAAATGGGAACAATCACAGGGAATTGCAGCACGGGAAGCATCACCTCGCGCATGCGCGTGTTGGCCGCCACCGCGCCGAAGATGACGCCGACTGCCACGTATCCCAGCGTTCCGAAGAACACAATCAGGACGAACCATTTGAGCGCGGGTAAAAACGAAAAGTTGTACCAGAGCGAAGCCGCGAACACGATCACCGCTTCCGCGATCCCCAGGAACAGAAGGTTGGCCAGCGTTTTCGCGAGGTAGATCAGCCCCGGATCAACCGGGGCGAGCCGAAGGCCGTCCAGGCACTCGTTCTCGCGCTCCGCGGCAAAAGAGCGGTTGAACGCCAGGATACCCGCAAACGCGAACGCAACCCAGAGCACGCCGGGCAGCAGGCGCAGCGACTCCTCGCCCGCCGGCTGGAAGGCGAAATCAAACAAGAAGACGACCAGCAACCCGAAGACGCAGATCGATGCCAGCGTCTCGCGCCGCCGCCACTCGACGCGCAAGTCCTTGAGAAAGAGCGTCCAGATAATTTCAATACTGTGCATTTAAAGACAGTGGCAAGTGACGAGTGACAAGTGTAGCGGCGGGTTTATCCCGCCATGCTTAAATGGCGGCATAAAGCCGCCGCTACACACCTGCCCGTTTCACGATGATATTACCGCCACTTCCGGCGCGACTGCCGGGGCTCCGACCACGGGACCGTCGTAGCGCACGCGCCCTTGCTGCAACAGCACAACTCGCCGGGCGATAGAACTTCCGCGCGCGTACTCGTGCGTTGAAAAGACCACCGCCTTCCCTTCATCAGGCAAACGACGCAGCAGCATTTCAAGTGCTGAAGCGGAGACCGCATCGAGTCCGGTGAAAGGCTCATCGAGCAGGATGAACTCCGGGTCGTGGAGCAGCGCGCGAGCGAGCGAAACCCGCTGCTGAAGCCCGCGTGAGAGGCTGCGCACCGGCTGCCGCGCGCGGTCGCGCAAATCGAAAAGCGTGAGCGAGGCTTCAATTCTGGCGGCGAGGCGCCCCAGTCCGAACAGCTTCCCTGTGAGCGCCAGATTTTCTTCTACGGTGAGGTCGTTGTAGAGCAGCGTGGCGTGAGAAACAAAGCCGATCTTCATCTTGACAGAAGGAGAGCGGCTCGTTCTTTGGCCGTCAAGCAGGACTTCTCCCTCGCTCGGCTCCGCGAGCAGCGCCAGGGTTCTGAGCAGCGTCGTCTTACCTGCGCCGTTTGGACCGTACAGGAGCGCGCACTCGCCGCGAGCGACGGCCAGGCTCACCGCCCTCAGCGCCGCGAAATCGCCGAAGTACTTCCAGAGATTGCGCGCTTCGAGGCCCATCTTAGGGCGGATTGTTTCGGGCGGCATACGCTTCCAGGAACGCCGGAGGACTCTTCTTCAGCAGCACCACCAGCTTGGCTTTCAGATCCAGGCGCTCCCGCCAATACTTCTTTTCGGGCACTTTTCCGCCCTCAAACAACTCGTCGAGGTTGGCCACCGAGTCGAGGAGCTTATCGAGCTTGGCCTCGAGCTCCTTCTGAGCCGGCCCCGAAGGGCCCACGCCCCGGCGCGACCACTCTTTGGAAACTCGCACTCCCATCGCCCACAGCAGCACCAGCAGGAAGCAGCCGAGCAGCGGCAGGCCCAGGCGGGTCATGGGGTTGGGAACCTCCTTCACCGTCTGCTCGTCGCCGCCCTCTGACTCGCCCGCGGTCACGGCAGTGCCCTGGAAGCTTGCCTCGATCGTTGTGGACGGCTTCAGGTTCTGGGCTACAAATTTCTCCCCGCCGGTGTCCGCGTCGTGACCCGAGTCGGTGAAGATGGGCGACTTCACCTTTAGCGTCGACGGGACCACATCCATTTCGACCCGTTCTACCGGGTACGGAACGCTATCCGCCAGGATGAAGCCGCCGGAGGAATAATCCGCCGCGTAGGCCACCATCACCACCGTAAGCCCCGGCTTCAGAGGATAGCGGATGAAGTATTCTCCCGGCGCGGCGCCCGGCTGCGCGTCCTGCGGCAGCGGCATATTCATCTCTCCGGCCACCGCAACGGACGGCTGCCCAACGCCTTGCGCAAGATCGAAGCGGAACGTGCCCTGGGGATCGGCGTAGGCCACCGGCGGATTGCTTGTGTTCCGCAGCGCGAACAACTCCTCCACCTGGATCTTGTTTCCCTTGGCGTGGACCAGGAAGCGCGCGGAGGTGATGCGCAGCGGCGGGACCTTGGCTACGGAGTTGTAAACCTTGAGGTCAGCCTCTACCCTCGCAGCGGCGCCCAGCCGGACTGGCGCGTGATAGTCCACCCCGTCGCGAGTCGCCTGAACCAGGTAAAACGATTTGGGCTTGATTGCCGCGCTGCTGAACGTAAACCGGCCGGCGGCATCGGTGCGCGTCGTGGCGATCTGCTGAACCGCGCGCGTTCCGGGCGTCAGGAGCACTACCGTCTGGCGTGCGGCCGGGCGGCCCGTGGTGCCGTTCACAACGCGCCCCGTTATCCGGCCTGCGCTGGCGGCCCCGAGGGCGCACACTGGCAATGCGAGCGTAATCGCCAGCGCAACAATGGCGCCGTTGCGAACCCCTTGATTCTTCCGCGACACCACGGAGCTTACCGCACCTCAGTCTTCACTGGTTTTGATTCTGGCGCCCGAAATCGGGGTGCCGCAGTTGCCGCAGAACTTGACGGGAATCGGATTATTGAAGCCGCACCGCTTGCACGTGTAGCTCTCGGCCAGCTTATCCTTCAGCCGCTGGCGCCGCGCCGCGACTTCCCGCTCGATAAACCGGTCTTCCGCGGTGCTGTGTTCCAGCTCCTGGGAGGCGACCATCAGGCGCCCCGCCTCTTCCTTGTAACTGGCGCGCAGGGCATCATAGTCCTTTTGAGCGATCTTCTTCGCCCGGTACTCGAACTCCAGGTCATGCAGATTTTCGTACACCACCATACGCCGTCGCTTCAGGTCCGCCGCCGGCGTCACGTCTATCGGAAGAACAGATTTTTCCTCATCCCCTGTGGCGAGCAGCGGATAGATCACGAAGATCGCGAGGGCGATCGCGATAAGAAATATAGCAGCGAGAAGCATAACTTTTAATGGTGAATTGTGAATTGTGAATGCTGAAGTCTAGTTCAAAGTTTCAGTTATCAGTTACCAGCCTCCCTTCAGTTAGAAAGTTAGTTGAAAACGCCAAAAAGGTCATGAAGGGTCAAGCATCGAAATCCACGAGTCGTGCATAACTCAGAACTTAGAACTCTACCTGATCATTCATAATTCACGATTCAGAATTCATAATTGTTCTCTGCTCATCTCTTCTTCTACGGCGGCCATAATGTGCGCGTCGGGGGCCGGGCCGGCGTTCGGTGCAGGGCCGGAGGGAGGCTTCTTCCGCCACCGCCGGACGATCACGAGCACGATTGCGAGGCCGACAATCAGCCCGATTCCGGGCAGCACCCAAACCGTGAGATCAAAGCCCGCCGCGGGCGGCGCAGCCAGGACTCTGACGCCATAGTGATCCACGAGGTCCTGCAGGATCGCCGGATCGCTCTGACCCTTTGAGATG
>JBOGJW010000462.1:0-5111 GCA_050745245.1 Terriglobia bacterium
AACGTCACCTCTTCTTCGCCGCCGTCGACCAGCTTCACCCGGAGCCGATGCGGATCCAGAATCTCCGCGACACCCCGGATGTAGCGAATCTTCCGCGCCTTGACGAGCTGCCCCGTCCCGCCCGTCAGCCGCTTGACGACGCCGTCCTTGAACTCCCTCAGCTTGGCGAGATCAAGCTTGGGCTTGCCGAGCTCGACTCCCCACGCCCTGGCGTGCTGCGACTCCTCGACGACCTTGGCGACGTGCAGGAGCGCCTTCGACGGAATGCACCCCCGGTAGAGGCACACGCCGCCCGGGTTTACCTCCGGGTCGATCAGCGCCACCCTCACGCCGAGGTCGGCGGCCAGAAACGCCGCGGCGTAACCGCCCGGCCCGGCGCCAATCACCGCAAGCTCGGTCTCGTTCAGCTTCTCAGCCATGGTTTGAGGGCCTCTTTGGTGGTTTGTAGGGGATACTTCACCCGGGACGGGCGGGGGTCTGGGTTAAACCCGTCCCGGCAATATCAAATCTGAGATTTGAGATGTCGGCGAACCTCAGCCCTGCAACGGAAGTAGAAACGGCTGTTCGAGCGCTTCGGCGACCCAGCGCAGGAATCGGATAGCGTCCGCGCCGTCGATCAGCCGATGATCGTAGGAAAGCGATAGGGGCAGCATCAGGCGCGGCTCGAGCTGGCCGTTGATGTAAACCGCTTCCGTCGAAGAACGCGAAATCCCCAAAATAGCGGCCTCGGGATAGTTCACAATCGGCGAAAAATATGTTCCGCCGATTCCGCCCAGGTTGGTGATGGTGAAGACGCCGCCTTCCATATCCTCAAGCGCGAGCTTTCTGCTGCGGGCCTTCTCCGCCAGCGCCGCGAGCTCCACGGAAAGCTCGATGATGTTTTTACGGTCCACATCCCGGATCACCGGCACCAGGAGCCCGCGGTCCGTATCCACGGCGACACCGATGTGGCAGTATTTTTTGAAGACGACTTCATTGGCGGCCATATCGATGCTGGCGGCGCACTGCGGGAAAACGCGCAGCGCCGAAGCCACTACCTTAAGCGCGATGGCTGTAACGGTGAGCTTGCCGCCTGCCCTTGAGACGCGATCGCCGAACTGCCGCCGGATTTCTTCAAGCTGTGTGGTGTCGGCCTTATCGTATTGCGTTACCTGGGGGACGTTCGCCCAAGCCTGGGCCATGTGCTCTGCCGTCTTGCGCCGCACCTGGCTCATGGCCTTGTGCTCGACTTCGCCCCAGCGGCTGAAATCCGGCAGCGGACCTGCCGCGATTCCTGCGCCGCCGGCCGCTCCGCCGCCGCGTATAATCTGCCGCGCGTAATTCTTCACGTCGTCGGCGCTAATGCGCCCGCCAGGACCGGTTCCTTGCACGCGGCTCACGTCCACGCCGATCTCGCGCGCAACCCTGCGCACCGAGGGCGCCGCTGGAACCGGAGCGCCGCCGGCCAGTTGCGAGATCGGCTGCGGAAACGGGATAACGGGCGCGCGGCTCTCGAGCCGCGGCATTTCGGCAGGCTCAGGCTCCGCCTCCGGCAGGGGCTCCGGGGAGCGGCGTTCGTGCGTATTTGAGGATTCTCCGGGTTCCGATTTGGCGTGAGCGGCGGGAGCGCGTGGCGATTCCTCCGCTTCTTCAGGGGCGGTTGCTTTCGCCGCCGTCGCGGGAGCCGCTTCGCGCGGTTTCTCTGAGGCCGCGCCGTTGCTGTCTACGGTGAAAACCAGTTGCCCCACCTGGAGCTTGTCGCCGTCCTTGACGAAAACCTCTTTGACTTTTCCGCTGACAGGCGACGGCACCTCGATGGTGGCCTTGTCGGTCTCAAGCTCCATCACCGGCTGGTCCTCGTTCACGGTATCGCCAGGCGAAACCAACATGCGCACCAAGTCGCCCGATTTGATGTTTTCGCCGAGCTCCGGCAGTCGAAATTCAGTGGCCATCGGGACCCTCTTCCTGCTGTACCGGCCGGTCTAGCCCGCCCGGCACGTGGTTTCTACGAACATTCGCCTTTTGAAGCTAACCTTTTGATTTCAATCAGTTACATGATCTAGGGTTTGTTTTTCAAGTCTAACCTGATCCAGCATGATCAATCGGCGCTTGGCGGCATAAAGCCTCCGCCACACGTTTTTCAGCAACCTGCTACGAAAGCACCGGCTCTCTTTTTTCCGGATCGACGCCCAGGTCCTTAACCGCCTGCTGGACGATGGAGGGCTTCAGCTTCCTCTCTCTTGCCAGCGCCGAAAGTGTTGCCAGCGCGATGTGGCGCGCGTCGACTTCGAAGAAATCACGCAACGCGCTGCGGCCGTCGCTGCGCCCGAAGCCGTCCGTGCCGAGCGAAACAAGGGGCAACGGCGACCAGCGCGCTACAGAATCCGGCAGCGCCTTGACGTAGTCGGAAGCCGCCACCGCCACACCTTGAGCTTCCGCGAGGCGTTGCGTGAAATAAGGCGTCTGCGGCGCTTCACCCGGGTGAAGCAGATTCCAGCGGTCGCACGCCTGCGCGTCGCGCAGCAGCTCCTTATAGCTGGTGACGCTCCACACATCCGCCGCCACACCGTATTTCTCTTCGAGCATCTTCTGCGCCTTAACCGCTTCATTCAGGATTGCGCCGCTGCCGAGCAGTTGAGCGTGAGCTTTTGGGCCGGTGAGCGCGGAAGCACGGAGCCGGTACATACCTTTCAGAATGCCCTCCCTCACGCCCTCGGGCATCGCCGGCATTGCATAATTCTCATTCATCACGGTCAGGTAATAGAAGACGCTCTCCTGTTCGCCATACATGCGCCGGATGCCTTCTTCCACGATCGCGGCGATCTCGTAGGCGTAGGCTGGATCGTAGGCCGCCAGGTTCGGGATGGCGCCCGCAAAGAGATGACTGTGGCCGTCCTGGTGCTGCAAGCCCTCGCCGGCCAACGTGGTTCGTCCCGAGGTGCCTCCAACCAGGAAGCCCCGAGTGCGGCTATCGGCCGCCGCCCACACCAGATCTCCTACGCGCTGGATTCCGAACATCGAGTAATAAATAAAAAACGGGATCGTGTTGATCCCGTGTGTCGCATATGCGGTGCCCGCCGCGATAAACGACGCCATTGAGCCCGCCTCAGTGATTCCCTCCTCGAGAATCTGTCCGTCTTTAGCTTCCTTGTAATACAGGAGCGTGTCCTTATCCACCGGGTCGTAGAGCTGGCCGAGGCCCGAGTAGATGCCCACCTGGCGGAAGAGCGCTTCCATGCCAAACGTCCGCGCCTCGTCGGGAACGATAGGCACAATCAGCCGCCCCAGCTCTTTGTGGTGCAGCAGCTTGGCCAGCATGCGCACAAACGCCATGGTGGTGGAGACTTCGCGCCCGCTGGTGCCTTCGTAAAACTCTTTGAAGAGGTCTTGCAGCGACACTTTAACCGGCGGCGCCGTCACGCTGCGGACCGGTAGATAGCCGCCCAGTTCCTTGCGGCGCTCGCGGAGATAGCGCATCTCGACGCTATCCTCGGGCGGTTTGAAGAACGGCGTGCCCGTGATCTGCTCGTCCGAGATAGGAATACCAAAGCGCGAGCGGAACTGCCGCACCTCGTCTTCGTTAAGCTTTTTCTGCTGATGCGTGATGTTCTTTCCTTCGCCGCTCTCGCCTAAGCCGTACCCTTTGATCGTGCGCGCCAGGATGACCGTTGGCGAGCCGCGATGATCCACCGCGGCCTTGTAAGCGGCGTAGACTTTCCTCGGATCGTGCCCGCCCAGGCGCATTTTACAGAGCTGCTCGTCGGGGATATGCTTCACCAAGTCGAGCAGCCGGGTGTCTACACCGAAAAAGTGCTTGCGCAGGTAGGCGCCCGATTCGACTGAATATTTCTGCCGCTCCCCGTCTACCACCTCGCCCATGCGCTTCACCAGCCGGCCCTCGTGGTCCCGCTGCAGCAGCGGATCCCAATCGCTGCCCCAAAGCACCTTAATCGCGTTCCATCCCGCCCCAAGGAAGCACGCCTCGAGCTCCTGCACAATGTTCCCGTTCCCGCGCACCGGGCCGTCCAGGCGCTGAAGATTGCAGTTCACCACGAAAATGAGATTATCCAGGTGCAGCCGGGATGCGAGCGAGATGGCGCCCAAGGTCTCCGGCTCGTCAACTTCGCCGTCGCCCAAAAATGCCCAGACTTTGACGCCGGAAGTGTCCTTTAGACCACGGTCCTCAAGATAGCGGAGAAAGCGCGCGTGGTAGATGGCCATGATTGGCCCAAGGCCCATCGAGACCGTCGGGTATTGCCAGAATTGCGGCATCAGCCAAGGGTGCGGATAGGAGGAAAGGCCGCCGCCGGTGTGCAGCTCGCGCCGGAAATTCTCCAGTTGGGCCACCGTGAGCCGCCCTTCGAGGAAGGCCCTCGAATACATGCCCGGGGAAGCGTGACCCTGGAAGAAAACCACATCCGCCTCGTGCTCCTCGTTGGTTCCCCGGAAGAAATGATTGAATCCCACCTCATACAGTGTCGCCGCCGAGGCGTAGGTGGAAATGTGCCCTCCGATGCCCTCTTCGTTGCGGTTGGCTCGCACTACCATGGCCATCGCGTTCCATCGCACCAGGCTCTTGATGCGGCGCTCGATCTCGACACTGCCCGGGAATGCCGGCTGCTCCTCGACGGGAATGGTGTTGATGTAAGGCGTGTTCACCGCGGCCTGCAGCTTCACGCCGGAAGCCTGGGCGCGAGCCCTAAGGCTCTCGAGCAGGCGCCGCACACGGCGCGGGTCACCCTGTTCAATGACATAATCCAGGGATTCAATCCATTCCTTCTGCTCGATCGCCTCCAACTCCGCGAGGTGGTTTTGAACAGCTTCAATCATGTTTGTAGTCCTTCTTTACCTGGGGGCTTTCACAGGAGCTGAGATTGCAGGTTGACCCAATTGGGCAGCGGATCCGAACATCGCCAGATCAATTCTCATTTTACGCCAAAACGCGCCGAACGGCACAGGCATTCTCGGGCGCGCCGGTTGTAGCGGCGATTTTATATCGCCATTGATCCAGTGGGGTAGTGGAGTAGCGCGGACCTGAGTTTTTCAGGTCCGCGGTTTGTATCGCAAGGGCGTAATTTCTTGTTTTTTTAGCAAGCTTTTTGGATGCTCGCGGGCCACCGCCACCGTGTCAC
>JBOGJW010000463.1:0-5388 GCA_050745245.1 Terriglobia bacterium
AGTCGAGATAGTCGCTGAACGAGAGGATGTCCGGGAAGCGAGGCGGCTCCACTTGTTTCCAAGTGGCGAAGTGGCGATACCACGCGGCATTGAGAGTGGAAAGCGTCTGATATTTTGCGCGGAGCCATTGCCGGAAGCGCTCCTGGCTGTAACGGCAGAAACAGAATTCTGGATCTTTGAGGTAAACGAAGTCCGCCCAGTTCACCACGTGCGGCTCGCTCCACACATCCCATCCGTAGAGGGCGGGGAAGCGATTCGCGTCGCGCGACAGCGCTTCGATGAACTTGACGATCTCGGCGCGCACGGCCGGGTCATCGATACAGTAACCCGGCGCGGCCTGGGAGTGGATGACGGCGCCGCTGCGATCGACGAAAGCGGCATCGGGAAAAAGCGCGCCTACCCAGTCGGGCGCCGAGTCGGTATAAATCTGCACGATCACGCGAAGATTGCGCTCGCCCGCGAGCTTCAAGAGAAGGTTCAGGTTCTGGAAATCGAAAAAGCCGGGCTTCGGCTCTGCCGTGGCCCAGTCCACCCAGCATTTGATCGTGTTGAAGCCAAGCGCCTTGATCTGGTCCAGGTCCTTGCCCCAGCGCTCGGCGCTTTCTGCGTCGAGCGGCTCGACCATTGGGGCACGTGCCTTGCCGCCGTTGTACCACACGGCCACCGGGAAGAATCCGGCCTCCGCCGGAGAGCAGAGTGCGATGTGCGGAGAAGAAAAGCAAAAGGCAAAAGTCAAAAGGCAAAGGGGAAGAATCCGGTGCCGCCACTGTCTCGCCGGTAATGCCCCCCGCTGGGGCGCGTTGGTAGCCACGGCGAGCGATCTTCTCGCCGTGGGCTTTTCGAACAAGCCCACGGCAAATTCAAAGAGCGGATTTGCTGTGGTTACCACTTCGTGCCTTTGTGACTATGTGGTGAATTAAGCCGCGCTCTTAGGGCTTGCGGCTCAATGCGAAGCGCTCGTATTCGGTGAAGACGTTCTGGTTGTGCTCGGGCGGGAGGCCAAGGTTGGGAGAGACAAAGGTCGGCGGCCGCACGCCGAGTTTCACCAGCCGTGCGCCGGTCTCGGCCACCAGCGCCATGGCGATTGAAACCGCAGCAACCGTCGAGCCCGCCGCGAAACGCTCCGGCATTCCTTCGACCGAAACCAGCGCGTCTTCCGGGGGAACACAGTTGTCAATGGCGATGTCGGAGGCGCCAGCAAGCTGTTTGCCGCTCGAGTGCGTAGCGCGCGCTTGCTGGTAATTTTGAAGGGATGAAACCGAGACTACATTGAGGCCGCGCTTGGAAGCCTCAAGGGCCATTTCCACGGGCGCGGCATTCAGTCCGCCGTGGGAGAAGATCAGGATGCAGTCGCGCGGCTCGAGGACGTAGCTCGCCAGGATGTTGCGAACGTACCCCTCCTGCCTCTCGAGCCAGAGCAGCTCGCGCGCGCCGCCCGGCCCGGCCACGTTGAACCACATCAGGCGCGGATCGTAGATTGGATGGAACCCGACAAAACTGCCATAGCGCGGAAAAATGTCGAGCACCGGAATTACCGAATGGCCGCTGCCAAACATATATACGCGGCCGCCTCCGCTGATCGAGCGCGCGAAGAGATCACCCGCCTCCTCGATTTTCTTCTTTTGCGTCTGTCGGATAGTTTGGAGGATTCCTGTGATCCGGATGAGATAAGCGTCAGCCGACATTTCGCCTCCGGCCAGTATTGTGGCGCTTGCACATGATCTCGGCATTGTAATGCGATGGGGAAGCGAGATGCGAGGGAAAAGAGTGGTAGCCACGGCACGATTTGCGTGCCGTGGGTTCTTCCGGCAACAGAAAAGCCCACGGCACGAAAGCCGTGCCGTGGCTACCCCGCATCAGAAGTTAAACCGAATCTGAAAATCGATTCTGCGGTTTGCGGCCTGGGAAGAGAATGGCCCGCCGGCAAGCGAAGTCGACTGCCCGAAATACGGCGAGCCCAGGTTGCCGACCGGCTGACCGAGGTTCACGCTGTTGAAGGCGTTGTGAACCGAGATGCCGAGTGCGAGCGTGTACTTTGTATTTTCAGACCCGCCCCAGAAGGAGTGGCCGCCCCCGCCTCCGCTCAGGCCGCGCCCGCCCAAGCCGTGGCTGTGATGGTAGAACCCGCCGCCACCGCCTCCGTGCTCTTCCTTTTTACCGAATCCGAAGACCTTCTCAAAATGGAAGTTGACCGAGAAGGCGCCGGGGCCGGTAAGCCAGTTGACGGGTACCAGCGGCTCGCCGAGCGCCGGATCAAGGTTGAACGTGCCGATCGGGGTGGCGAGGATATTCGGCCCGGCGGGGGTGCCTGTGGGCACGAGCGCGGGCCGCTGGTTGAACTGGGAGCTCCCGAGCAGGTCGTGACCCAGCGTGATGTCATACGGCCGGCCGGAATTTGCGATCACGAAAGGCATCAGCCGGAACCCGAGCGGCAGGTTGATGGCTCCGCCCACCACGACGCGGTTGCGCACGTCGAAGATCGCCCGCCCGTAGTCCAACCCGATGTTGTAGGGATCGGAAGGAAAAGTACCGATGCCGTTAGTATTGCTGTCGGCAAAATTCAGCGTGTAGTAGCCGAAGAGCTGCATGATACCGGCATTGAACCGGAAGTTCGAGATGATCTCATTCTGGTTATAGAGTCCGTTCGACTCGTACTGGTAGATGTTCCCGGTGAAGCCTTCCGCGCAGGTCGGAACAGCGATCACATCGCAGGCAGAGGCGTTCACGAATGGCCGCCCCAGCGAGGGATCGGCGGGGTCGTACTGGCCGGGAAGCGGCGTGTTGATGTTCCGCGTCATGAACTGATGAAGCCCGTGCGAGTTGAGGTAAGTCACCGAAGCGGTCATCGATTTCGAGACCTGCCGCTCCAGCCCCACGGCGGACTGGATGGTGTACGGCGCACTCAGCCCGGGATCTATCGCATAGATGGTGGGCGCCGCTGTCGTTGAGAGCGTGCTCAGGTTGCTGATGGACGGAATGGAAGGGAAGAAGTCCGGATTGGTCACCAGGTATCGGTGTTGATTCAGTCCGTTCAGTTGCTCCGCCTGAAGGGCCTGTTGTTCCTCAAACCTGTCGTAGAAGAGCCCGAATCCCGCGCGCAGCACCGTCTTGCGGCTATTACCGCGCCCAAGCCCCCAGGCCAGCCCGAGGCGCGGCGCGAAATCGGCGTGGTCGTTGATCAGGTTCTGCGTCTCGAACCGCATACCGAGGCTCAGAGAAATGTTCCGGCGGACGCGCCACTGGTCTTCGGCGTAGAGGCCCGCTTCAGCGAGGTTAACCTTGGCGAGCGGATTCCCTGCGGTGAGGGAAAACTGGCTCGGGCCGCCGCCAGAGCCGCGAATCTGGCTGAACGGCAACCCCGCCGCAAGACCCTGCTCGGTGAGCTGATAGGCCGCGATGGTGGGGAAAGTGAACGTGCCGTTAAAATTCGAGGTAGCCGTTTCCGAATCCTGCCAGTCGCGGACGCGCCCGCCGTAGATCACGGTGTGCTTTCCGAAGGTCATTGTGGCGATATCCTGCCCCTCAAGGTAGTTCGTGTTGTCAACGCTTCTACCCTGGCCGCTGCCGCCGCTGTTAAAGGCGCCGAGCACGTCGAGGGAGGGCGCGAGGCTCTGCGGGGTCTGGCTGCTGTTCTCGCGGCGGAATTCAAAGCGCGTCTGATTCACCGTCCTGCTGCTCAGGATTTGCGTGTCGCTGAGCTCCAGCGCGTTTTCCTGGCTATTGGCGTTGTAGGCCTGAGAAGGAAGCACGAATTGCCCGATGCCCGAGTTAACGGCGCTATCTCTCCAGAGGAAGTAGCGGGCCACCAGCACGTTTTTCGACCCGATCTGGTAATCCACGCGCGGCGTGAAGAGCGTGCGCGACTGAGGGTTCAGCACCGCCTGAGTGAAGGGTACCTGGGCGAGACTTGGGTTCAGGACGATTGCGTTCACAATCGAGCTGGCATTGATACCGCGGTGGAAGGCGTCAACGAAGAATGATGCATTCTTCCCCAGCGGTCCGCCGAGGTTGCCGTTGAAAAAATCGGCGTGGTAAGCAGGCTCGGTGGTAACGAACGGGTTTCGCGTGTTGAAAAGGGAGTCATTGCCGTCGGCGAAAGCTCCTCAGTGGTAGTGGGAGGTGCCGGGCTTAGTGATGATCTCAATCCGGCCGTAGCCGACCTTGTCGTATTCAGCAGAGAACGGGTTCTGGTTGACGTGGATTTCGAGGATGTCCGACTTGGGCGGAAGCTGCCCGCCGGTGAAACCGTCAATATAAATCTGACCGCCGTTGGGTCCAGCCGCGGGGCCGGCCAGCGCCTCAAGCTCCGCCTGCAACTCATCGGGATCGTCGGAAAGCGACTGAAGCGCTTTTCCGCTGATCACCACCGCGCTGGCATTGTTCTCGGAGTTCAGGCTGAGCTGAGTGGCCTGGGCCGAGACGGTCACCTGCTGCAACTGCTGCCCAATCTTGAGCGAGAGGTTCAGCTTGCGCTCGCGGCCCGCTTCCATCACTACGCCGGGCACTTCAAGCGTCGAAAAGTTCGGCGCCGCAACCCGCACGCTGTAGGTGCCGGGAGCGAGGCCTTTGATCTGGTAATTTCCGTGCGAATTGGTCTTGGCGCTGGCCTGGCGGCCGTTCGCCGCCAAAACCGTGACCATGGCGCCCGGCACGGCCGCGCCGGAGGGATCGACGATCTGCCCGCGCAGCGTCGCGGTTGTCGATTGCGCCAGAAGCTGGCCGGCAAATAGCGCAGGCAGCAGCAAGCCGAGCACCATCAGGTAAAGCTTTAACTTCATTATTGACCCCCTGAGATTTTTGTCATTTTTAATCGCGCCAGAAACCGCGAATCGGGAATAGCGACGTAATTCCACAAGCTGCTGAAGTACAGCGACTTCCCGGTTTCGACCGCGGCTCACCGCGAGCCTGATGCCGCTCCACCGCCCCCGCCCTGATTGCCCTCTCCGGCTTCGCCGCCGCTCCCGCCCGCCGAGGTGCTGAACCCGCTCCACAGCGATTGCAGCGCAGCATTGTTCTTTCCGGCCGGGGCGGCGGTCAGGATCGGTCCGGCTCCGCTGACCAGGTTAACGGCGGTAAGCGGACCCGAGGGACCGCCCTCGGTTGCTACCACCATCACTACGTCTCCCTTTTTTAGATCCGCAATATTGATCGCCGGCAGGCTGCGCACGAGCCGCGAGAAGCGTTCCGGTTTTGAAGCCGCGGCTTCGGCGGGCGGCGCATGGCTAGCCTCGTGCTCCTCGTTACCTGCCGGTTTGGGCCGGAGCCGCGTTGCGATCTGCTGGGCGGTCGCCGGCGGCAGCTCGTGCAATAGGGAATTCGGGGTAAACGTCACAACCACGGGCTGCTTGCTGAGCCGGTCCATTACCGTAATTTCACTCGCCCCGCTGT
>JBOGJW010000464.1:0-5347 GCA_050745245.1 Terriglobia bacterium
CACTAGAGCACCTCCGGAGCCAAGGAGACAATCTTCAGGAACTTCTTATCGCGCAGCTCCCGCGCCACCGGGCCGAAGACGCGCGTCCCTACCGGCTCGCCCGTGTCGTTGATCAGCACGGCGGCGTTCTCATCAAAGCGGATATAGCTGCCGTCCCTCCTCCGCTGCTCTTTTCTCATCCGCACAATGACAGCCTTCACCACTTTCCCCTTCGGCACCTGGCTGTCGGGCGCCGCTTCCTTCACCGCCGCGGTCACCACGTCGCCGAGGCCCGCCTGCAGGCCCACATCGCCGCCCAGCGGCAAAATGCATGACAGTTTGCGCGCGCCGGAGTTGTCCGCCACCCGCAGAATGGTGCGCATCCCAATCATGACGGACCCTCCACCACTTCAACTCCCGGCGTCGTTGCGCGCGAGATCACCCCGGCCACGCGCCAGCGCTTTCGGGCGCTCAGCGGCCGTGTCTGCTGAATCTCAACCCAGTCGCCAACCCGGCAATCGCCCTTTTCGTCGTGCACCATGAATTTTTTCGAGCGCCGCACCACGCGCTTATAGAGCGGATGAATGATCTGCCGCTCGACCGTGACTACAACGGTCTTCTGCATCTTGTTGCTGGTCACTATCCCGGTCTTCTGCTGCCGTGTTTTCGTCGCCATCTTCGCCTACCGCCCGCCCGCCGGCTGCTCGCCGCGCCGCCCAAGCTCCGACTGGCGCTGGAGCGTTTTAACGCGGGCGATGTCCTTGCGCAGCATCCGGATCTTTGCCAGCGTTTCGGTCTGCCCGTTCATCAACTGGAACTTGAGCCGGAAAAGCTGATCGGAAAATTCGCGCAGCTTCCCGTTAAGCTCTTGCGGCTCCCACTCTCGCATCTTTGCAGCTTTCATGGCTTATCCCCTGCGGTAATTGCCGCTACCCGGCGCCCGTCCTGCTGACAAACTGGGTGGAAATGGCGAACTTGTGGCTCGCCAGCCGGAAGGCTTCGCGCGCGTCCGCTTCGCTCACGCCCTCCATCTCGTACAGGATGCGCCCCGGCTTCACCACCGCCACCCAGAACTCCGGCGCTCCCTTGCCCTTTCCCATGCGGGTTTCGGCCGGCTTCTTGGTGACCGGCTTGTCCGGAAAAGCCCGAATCCAGAGCTTTCCGCCGCGCTTGACGAAGCGCGTTACCGCCACGCGCCCGGCCTCGATCTGCCGCGCCGTGATCCAGCCGGGCTCGAGCACCTTCAGCCCGTAGTCGCCGAACGAAAGCGTGGACCCGCGCCACGCCTTGCCGCGCATGCGCCCCCGCTGCTGCTTTCTGAATTTCACTTTCGATGGCATCAACATGGCTGATGTCGTTCTGTTGCCGTATATGTCAGGAGCCCGGTCTACGCCGAAGGCGCAGCCAGAACTGCCTGCGGTTCCTGCGCCGACCTTTCGGGCCGGCGCTTCTGCTCCAGAATCTCGCCGTTATAGATCCAGCACTTCACGCCAATGACGCCGTAAGTCGTCCTGGCCTCCGCCAGTCCGTAATCAATATCGGCGCGCAGCGTATGGAGCGGCAGACGGCCCTGCAGGTACCACTCCGAGCGCGCAATCTCGGCGCCGTTCAGACGGCCGCCGCACCGCACCTTGATTCCCTTGCACCCTAACCGCAGCGCCGAATCCACCGCCTTCCGCATGGCGCGGCGAAAAGCCACGCGCTTTTCGAGCTGCAGGGCGATGGCTTCGGCCACAAGCTGCGCGTTCAGCTCCGGGCGGCGAACTTCCTGGATGTTGATCGGCAGCACCTCGCGCCCCGTGCGCTTCTGAATCTCCTGTCTCAGCCGGTCAATCTCCGCGCCCTTTCTCCCGATGATGATCCCCGGGCGCGCCGTGAAGATGGTGACCTTGAGCTTGTTTCCGGGCCGCTCGACCTCAACCGAGGCCACGCCCGCGCCGCGCAGCTCATCCTTCAGCCTCTTCTTCAAAACGAGGTCTTCGTGCAGAAGGTCCGCATATCCTTTCCGCGCGAACCACCGCGACTTCCAGGTCTTGTTGTATCCCAGGCGAAACCCGAAGGGATGAACTTTCTGGCCCACGATTCAGCCTCCTTGCCTCGTTCGAGCGCCGCCCGCTCAGCCGCGCTCCGGCGACTCCAGCACCACCGTGATGTGGCTCATCCGCCGCTGATACCGGTAGGCCCGGCCCATCGGCGCCGGGCGAATGCGTTTCACCCGCGGCCCCTCGTTCACGAAAGCCCGTGAAACAACCAGCTCGTCCACATCGACGTGCTCTGATTTCTGCTCCGCGTTGGCGATGGCCGAGCGAAGCGTCTTTTCCACCTCGCGCGTGATCGCCTTCTTCGTGAAGCGCAGAATGTTGATAGCGTCGCCCGCGCGGCGGCCCCGGATCAGGTCAACTACCAAGCGCGCCTTCTGTGGCGAAACCCTCAGGTACTTCGTTGTTGCGCTCGCTTCCATGATTTGCGATCTCTTCCAGAACGGGTAGCCACGGCCAGCGACTTTCTGAGCGCGGGCTCTTAACCTCGTTTGCAATCCCACGGTGAACCCCAAAGCGGGTTGACCGTGACTACCACTGGCGGCGTAAAGCCGCCGCTACAATCTCGGAACTGGCCAATGCTAGCTTGCCGCTCCGGCCGCCGGCCTCGGGGGCGCCGGCGCAGCCGCCGCGGAGCGCTCGGCCGCCACTTTCACGCTGTGGCCTTTGAACGTCCGGGTGGGGGAGAACTCGCCAAGCTTGTGCCCCACCATGTTCTCCGTGATGTAGACGGGAATGAATTTCTTCCCGTTGTGCACCGCAATCGTGTGCCCCACCATCTCGGGAAATATGGTCGATCGCCGGGACCAGGTCTTCACCACCTTCTTCTCGAATCGCCGGTTCAGCAGCTCGATTTTTTTGATCAGGTGCTGATCGACGAATGGACCTTTTTTCAGTGACCTGGCCAACGACGGCCTCCTATTTGGTAACGCCTTGGTTTAGAGTATGTGCAGGCGGCTTTACGCCGCCATTATTGGGGCTGGCGGTCCCGCAAGCCGGAACGCCGCTGCCTTCCGTCCAACACTGAGGCACTACCCTATTTCTTCTCGCGCCGCTTAACGATGAATCTGTCGGAGCGCTTGTTGCTGCGCGTCTTAAAGCCCCGCGTCGGCTGCCCCCAGGGCGTCACCGGGTTGCGCCCGCCGGAGGTCTTTCCTTCGCCGCCGCCCAGCGGATGATCCACCGGATTCATCGCCACGCCGCGCACCGTCGGCCTCCGGCCCAGCCAGCGCGTCCGCCCCGCCTTGCCAATCGACACGTTCTCGTGATCGGTGTTTCCCACCTGGCCGATTGACGCCATGCATTCAAGGTGAATCCGTCTCACCTCGCCCGACGGCAGCCGCACCTGCGCGTACTCTTCCTCTTTTGAAAGCAGTTGCGCGGCGCCGCCGGCGCTCCGCACAAGCTGGCCGCCCTTGCCCTGCCGCATCTCGATGTTGTGAATCATCGTGCCGGCGGGAATTTTTTTGAGGGGCAGTGCGTTGCCCGTCACGATGTCCGCGTCGGGACCGGAGACCACCTTGTCGCCCACCTTCAAGCCCTGCGGATACAGGATGTATCTCTTCTCCCCATCCTCGTAATGCAATAACGAGATAAAAGCCGAGCGGTTCGGGTCATATTCGACGGTCGCAACTCGCGCCGTGATTCCGGGCTTGTCGCGCTTGAAGTCGATCACGCGGTAGCGGCGCTTGTGGCCTCCGCCCCGCCGCCAGATGGTCAGCTCTCCCTGGTTGTTGCGCCCCGAGATCCTGTTCTTGGGCTCAAGCAGCGGCCTGTGAGGCGCCGAGCCCGTCAGCTCCGCAAACGTGAGGCCCGTCTGGAAGCGCCGCGTTTCGGTGTATGGCCTGTAAGTCTTGATTCCCATCGCAATTCGAGCCTTGCTCGCTACACGCGCTCGCCGTATTCCGGCATCTTTTCGCCCGGCATCAGCTTGATATAGGCCTTCTTCCAGTCCAGCCGGTAGCCCGAGGTTCGCCCGCGCCGCCGCATCTTCCCCCTGAAAATCGCCGTGCGTATGCCTTCCACCTTCACCTTGAAGGCCGCTTCGACGGCCCTCTTAATCTCGGGCTTATTGGCGTGAGCGTCCACGCGGAAGACCAGCGTGCGCGCCCTTTCTTTCACCTCTAATCCCTTTTCGGTGATGATGGCCTTCTGCAGAATCTGGTAAGGGCTCCGGTTCATCGCAGGGCCTCCTCAAGCCGCGAGAGCGCCGATTCGGAGATCAGCAGTCAGTCGTGGCTGAGCACCTCGTAAGCCCCGAGCTCATGATGCCGCACCACATCGCACGCCGGGATATTCCGGGTCGAGAGCCGCAGATTCGTGTTTGCGGCGTCATATACCACGAGTATGGATTTTTCGATTCCCAGCTTCTTCAGCGCGCCGCCAAAGAGCTTCGTCTTCGGCCCGGCAAGATCGAGGCCTTCGACGACAGTCAGCTTATTCTCCTGGTATTTCACCGCCAGCGCGGAGCGCAGCGCGCCACGCGAGACCTTGGCCGGGAGCTTGAATGAGTAGTCGCGGGGCTTTGGCCCGTGCGCGATTGAGCCGTGCCGCCAAAGCGAGCTGCGGATGCTTCCCGCGCGCGCCCGGCCCGTCCCCTTCTGCCGCCATGGCTTCTTGCCCCCGCCTCGCACTTCACCCCGGCTCTTGGTGGAATGCGTTCCGCGGCGCAGGCCGGCCAAGTGGCATTTCACGGCTTCCCAGAGCAAGCTTTGGTTCGGCGCCGCCACGAATACTTCGTCCGGGAGCTCGTGCTGCCGTACCGTCGCGCCTTCCAGGTTTTTAACTTCTACCGTTGCCATTTTGGTTCTTCCGCATCAGCCCAGATCACTTCTTCCCCTTCGGAGCCTGGCCGCCCGGCCCGCCGCGCGGCAGGCGCTGAGGCGCTTTAGCCTTGCGCACCATCACGTAGGACCCGTCGTGCCCCGGAACCGCGCCCTCAACGAGAAGCGCGTGCTCTTCCGGAAGGACCCGTACGACGCGCAGGTTGCGAACCGTCACGCGCGACGCGCCCATGTGCCCCGCCGCCTTCATGCCCTTCAGAACGCGCGAGGGGAATGCCGATGCGCCAATCGACCCCGGCGCGCGGTGGAACATTGAGCCGTGGGAGCCCGAGCCGCCGCCGAAATGGTGCCGCTTGTGGACGCCCGCGAAACCGCGCCCCTTGGAGATTCCTATCACATCCACGAACTCCCCGGCGTTGAACTGATCCACCAGGACCTTGTCGCCCGCCTTGAGGGGCTCGTCCGCCGAGCGCAGCCGGATTTCGCGCAAAAACCGGGCGGGATTGGCTCCCGCGCGCTTGAAGTGGCCTTCGATCGCCTGAGTCA
>JBOGJW010000465.1:0-7366 GCA_050745245.1 Terriglobia bacterium
GGAGCGGACTCTGTCCTTGCTGCGGAACAAAGTTCCAGCGAATTTGGAACGACACGACTTAACATAGTAATACTAGGTGTGTTTCAAGATCGAGCCGCAAATCCTGGGCGAGGCTGACGCGCGGCGCCGATTCCTCAAGCTCTCCAATGAACAATCGCCCGTCGGCCGAAATTCCAATGTTCATGCCGCGCCCGTGGATCGCCCAGGTACGGTAATCGTCAATCCAACTCGTGATTCCCACGCGAAACCCGACAAAGCCTTTGTCAAGCTTCTGCGTATCGCCGTCCAGGCGCCCGGTGCGGACGCTCATCGCCAGCTCACCATCGCGCGCAGCGATTTCGCGTGTCAGCAGGAAGACATTGCGATCGCCGCCGGCGACAAAGGACTCGAGCCGCCCTTGACGTATGCGCCAATCCTCGAGTGGATTGGTCCAATACTCCGGCCCCGCCCACGGCCGCTCGACCTCCGGCGGCCACGCACTGTGAAAAGATGGCGGCCCGCTGGCGGCCCCGGCTCGTGCCTGGCCGAGGATGGTCGCGGCCGTGGCGCCGAGTGCCGCGCCCCCGGACTCCTTTAAGAATGACCTTCGATTAATCCGTTTTTTCATGGGTACTCCTCGACCGCTGAATACTAAGGGGGCGCGCCCTGAGACAGAGCGCGACAGGCGACCCATGCTCACTCACACTGAAACTTCGCTTACGGCACCGCCGCGCTGTGCCGCCGGCCTCATCAACAAAAGAAAACATCTGGCCTGGTAAAGTGTCGCCTCAATTTCCCGGTATCTCGAATAGAAGCGAAACGGGAACACAACAACGGACCGACGCCACGGAACAACCGCTCAGTTTGTCGCGAGAATCGCCTCCCGCGCCTTCATCGTACACTCCTTTGCGGTTGCACCGTAGCAGTTCAGGCCGCCTCCGACCTGAACCCTTACCATGTCCTGCCTGAATAGCGTGCATTTCACGTGCTAATTAAACCGGATATATCATGTGCTAACAACACCGTCCCGCGAAAAATCTGCGTCAGCGATACAGGATCGGCTATAATGGCTGGCTCGTCGTCAACGACCATAAGTGGGAGCGCGGGCTTCTAGCCCGCATCGAATTGCGGCAAGAGCCCGCCTTGAGTGAAGCGAAAGAACGGCCGCGCTCCCGTCCACCCATGTTCTGGATCCGATCCTCAGCCACTCTGTCCCTGCTGCTATGCCTGGCGGTCACACTCCGCGCGCAAAGCGTATTTCACCCGCCCCAGCTCCCGGCGCGCGAATTTCCTTTGATGGCCTGGGGCGATTCTCCCTCTGATCCTGACCAACTCCGCCTGATGCGCGAAGCGGGCCTCAATGTCTCCGGGTTCTGCGAACTGGCGGACCTCGAAAAGGTAAGCGCGGCGGGTCTCTCTTGCTTCGTGACTGATCCGCGAGTGAAGGGATATCAGTGGGATCACATGCCGGCACAAGACGTGCTGCGCAGGAACATCGCGCCGGTGGCGCGCGTGGTGCGCGAGAACCCGGCGGCGCTGGGCTTTTTCCTCGATGATGAACCCGGGGCCGCGTCCTATCCCGGCCTCGCCCGCGTCGCGGACCTGTTGAAACACGCCGCCCCCGGAAAATGGCCCTATATCAATCTGCTTCCCAGCTACGCCAGCCGTAGCCAGCTCGGCGCGGCCAATTACGAAGACTACGTTCGGGAGTACATCCGCACGGTTCACCCGCCGTTTCTGAGCTATGACAACTATTCGCTGCTGAACGGCCGAATGGATGAACGTTTTTACGTGAACCTCGAGATCATCCGCCGGATGGCGCTGGAAGCCGGAATCCCGTTCTGGAATATAATTCTGGCCAACTCGCATTACTCCTACATGGAGCCCACCGACGCCACGCTGCGATTGCAGGTGTACAGCACGCTAGCCTACGGCGGGCGGGGCATCGAATATTTCACCTATATCACCCCGGACGCGGGCAATTTCCGGCTGGCCGCCATCGACGCCTTCGGCCACCGCACGCCCACCTGGTACATGCTGCGCCGCGTGAATGATGAGGTGCGCGTACTCGCCCCGTGGTTGGTGAAGCTGCACAGCACCGGCGTTTACCATTCGGCTCCGGCGCCGCCGCAGTCGAAACCGATCTCCGCGAGCGCGTTCGTCGAACACATTACGGCGCACGTCCTGGGTGCTCAGCCGCGCTTCCTGCTTGGCGAGTTTGCGGACGGCCAGGGCGCGCCCTACCTCATGCTGGTGAACGAAGACTTGAGCCGCTCGATGAATTTTCAGATCACGCTGCGCGCGCCGGCAGCGAAGCTCCAGTGCATCTCTCCTTACTCCGGAGAGCCTCAGCCTCTGGATTCCGCCATGGAATGGCTTGCGCCGGGCGCGGGCGTGCTGCTGCGAGTGCAGCAGTGATTGGGCGGGTGTGAAGGCGGTTGAACGGCAAGAGTGGATAGCGCGGACCTGCGCTTTTCAGGTCCGCGGCTTTTCCTCGAGCACAGCCGCATACCTCAAAGGCGGAGGTCTGCGCTTCACGGTCACATGCCGCCTCGCGGATCCGTATTACGGATTCATTACCCGGCGGACGTCATAGACGCCTTCGATCTTGCGCAGTGAGGAGATGATCTTGTGCAGGTGTCGCACATCGAGAATATCGAGCGTCACGTCGATCGACGCTCGGTCGTCCCCAGTACGGGCCTCGATGTTCTGAATGTTGGAATGCACATCGCTGATGGCTGAGGTCACGTCCGCGAGCATCCCCTGCCGGTCCGCGGTATCCAGCGTCAGTTTCACGGGATAATGGCTCTCGGCGGTTCCGGCCCACTCCACCTGGATGCGCCGCTCGGGATCGTAGATCAGGTTTTGCACGTTGGGGCAGGAACGCGAATGAACTGAGATTCCTTTGCCTCGCGTGATATAGCCGATGATCTCTTCGCCTCGGATGGGATTGCAGCACTTGGCGAGGTAAACCATCAGATCATCAAGCCCGTGAATCTTGATCGCGAGATCACCGCGGGCCTGCGCCGGACGCGCCGCCGCACTCGGGCGCTCCGCAGCGCGGCCGTCCATCTTGACCGAGGGAAACAGGCGCGAGAGCACCTGGCGAGCTGAAAACTTCCCGTAGCCAATCCCGGCCTGGAGGTCCTCCGAGCCGCGGCACCCGTAGTCGGCGGCAACGCGGCGCGTCAGCTCGTCGGGCGCGTCGCGCAGGCTCACATCGTATTTTCGCGCCTCCTTTTCTAGCAGCTTTCGTCCGATCTCGACCGCCTCACGCCGCTCCGCCAGGTTCACCCAGTGCTTGATCTTGTTTCGCGCGCGCGAGGTCTTCACCAGTGCGAGCCAGTCGCGGCTAGGATGGTGCCCCGCCTGGGTGATGATCTCCACGATATCGCCGTTCCGCAGTTGCGACTTCAGCGGGATAATGCGCCCATTCACCTTGGCGCCCACGCACGTGTGCCCCACCTCGGTATGGATCGCATACGCAAAGTCGATCGCCGTGGCCTCGCGGGGCAGCACAATCACCTTGCCCTTCGGCGTGAAGGTGTAGACCTCTTCAGGATAGAGATCGATCTTGAGCGTGGAGAGAAATTCGCCCGGGTCGCGCATCTCCTGCTGCCACTCCACCAGGTGGCGCAGCCAGGCGAAGCGCGCCTCATCGTTCTGCGTGAGCGCGCGCCCGTCCTTGTACTTCCAGTGCGCGGCGATGCCTTCTTCCGCGAGGCGGTGCATCTCCTCGGTGCGGATTTGAATCTCGAACGGCTGCCCAAGCTGGCTGATGACCGAGGTATGGAGGGACTGGTAGAGATTGGGCCGCGGGATGGCAATAAAATCCTTGAAGCGGTCCGGCAGGGGCCGCCACGTGTTGTGCACCACGCCGAGCGCCGCATAGCAGTTCTTCACCGAGTCGGTGATGATGCGCACGGCGAGAAGGTCGTAAACGCGCTCGATCGTGATCTGCTGGCGCTTGAGCTTCTGCCAGATGCTGTAGAGCCGCTTAATACGGCCCTCGACGTGCGCGGGGATCGAGGCTTCCGTCATCTTGTCCTGCACCATCACGCAGACTTCTTGCAAAAACTTTTCACTTACTTTTCGCCGGCTCTCCACCGCCTGCTTCACATCGGCGAAGGCCTCCGGCTCGAGGTATTGGAACGCGAGGTCCTCAAGCTCGCCGCGCATCTTGCCCATGCCCAGACGGTGAGCGATGGGCGCGTAGATCTCCATCGTCTCGCGCGCAATGCGCTGGCGCTTCTCCACCGGCAGGTGCTCGAGGGTTCGCATGTTGTGCAGCCGGTCCGCAAGCTTCACCAGCACCACCCGGATGTCGTCCACCATCGCCAGGACCATCTTCCGCAGGTTCTCGGCCTGCTGGTCCTCCGGGCTGAAAAACTCGATCCGGCTGATCTTGGTGACGCCCTCGACAATGCGCGCCACGTCCGGCCCGAACTCCTCGCGCACTTCGGCGATGGTAGCGGGCGTGTCTTCCACCACGTCGTGCAGCATGCCGGCCGCCAGGCACACCGCGTCCAGCTTAAGGCCGGCTAAAATGCCTGCCACTTCAAGAGGGTGGGAGACAAACGGCTCGCCCGAAAGCCGCTTCTGGGCGCGATGCTCCCGCGCGCTGAACTCGTAGGCTTTGCGCAGCAGGGCCGGATCGTCCGAAGGGCGATAGGCGGCAACCGTGCTGAGGAAGTCGTCGAATTTCACAAGAGTCTCAGTATATTTTAGCAGTCGGGGGCCACAAACAAAAAAGCCCCGGACGCGCCGGGGCTTGGATGCATTTCAGTGCTGAGGGCCGGTCTAGCCGGTGCTTGGCTTGGGCTTCTGCGCGGCAGCCTTCATCAGCGCGAGCGCCTTGGTCGTAAGGTCGTCCGCCTTCTTAAGGTCCGCCATGCGAGCTTCTTCTGTCGGCTCGATATCAGCCTTCTGGCGGTACATCAGGTTGAGATAGGAGTAGGCGTTAGCGTCGTTCGGCTTGAGATCGATAGCCTTCTGAAGGTTCTGGATGCCCTCATCGATAAGAGCCCCATTCTCCTGCGCAAGCTGCTCCCGATCCTTCTTAGGCAGCGGAGGTAGAACGCCAGGTTCCCTGGGGTTCTTGGGCGTGTCCAGCTTCAGGTTCACCCTCATCTCCGTCTGCCGCTTATAGCACGGGTACCAGTTAAGGACGCCAATCCAGTAGTACGGATCGGGATTGTTCGGCTGAAGCTTCATCAGCTTCGTCTGGTACTCCTTGGCCTTATCGAAGTCCTTCATCTGGAAATAGATCTGGCCAATGCTGCCGAGCGCGTTGGTGTCGTTCGGATTCAACTGCAAGACGGACTGGAAGGCCTTGATCGCCTGCTGGCCCATTTTGACATTTTCCGGCGTGTCGCCCCCGGGCTGGTACTGCTGGGCATAGGCGGTCGCCAGGTAGAGTCTTGCCGTCTCGAGGTGCGGGTCAAGCGAGACAGCTTGCTGGAAGTGCTCGACGGCTTCTGCATAATGCGCGTTGCGGTACGCGAGAGTTCCCTTGTTAAGCTGGTCCCGAGCTTTGAGCTTGTTGCAGCCCGTGCACACGGCCAGCAATACGAGAGCCGCGCCCAGTGGCGCGAGCTTTTTCAGTTTCATTCCTCATCCTCCGTCCGTTCGCCGAACGGCTATTCGTTTTCTATCGCCTTGGTGATCAGCCCAATTTTGTCGATACCCGCTCCGTGAGCGATATCGATCACCTGGGCCACCGCTCCAAAGGGCAGGCTCGGATCACCCTTCACGAACATGATGCGCTCGTTTCGGGTCTTGAAGATGTCTTCGAGGCGGCTTCCGAGATCCGCCACTGACACCGGCGTCTGATTGATCTCGACCTGCCGGTTTGCGCTGATCGTCACCACGATGGTCCGGTTCAGCACGGCCTGGTTCTGTTCCTTGTTCTTATTCGGCTGGGGCACGAGCGCGCCCAAGCCGTGCGGCGTGCGAGGCACGATAATCATGAAGATAATCAGCAGCACCAGCAGAACGTCGATCAACGGAGTCACGTTGATCTCGTTCATCGGCCCGCCCTTTTTTCCGACCTGCATTGCCATAATTGTACCCTCCGCGCTACTGCCATGGGGCAGATCGCGCAGCAGTTTTTAGCTTAAGGTGTTGCCGACGGAGTGGCGGGGGGCACGCCAGGCTCGCGCTCCACCTGCTGGGTCAGGAGCCCGAGGTCCTCCACACCCGCCGCCCGGATGTCGTCTACCACGTCCGTCACGTCGCCGTATTTGGCCCTGGCGTCACAGCGCAGATAGACCGTCTTGTCCAGGTTATTGGCAAGCCGGTCCTTCACCTTGGCCGTGACCTCGTCGGCGTTGATCTCGTTCGAGCCAAAATAGATCTTCCCGTCCCGCGTGACAGCGATCAGAGCCGCGTTCGTCTTGTTCGCGTCCTCCATGGAGATCGCGTGCTGCGACTTCACCATGTCCACGCTTACCTTGTTTTGGAGCATGGGCGTGATCACCATGAAGATGATCAGCAGGACGAGCATCACGTCGACCAGGGGCGTGACGTTGATTTCCGAGGTTTCCTGGGGCGATTTTCCTCTGAGCGGCATTACCGTTTCCTTCCACTTTTCTTCAGGAAATAGTCAACCAGCTCTGAAGAGGAATTATCCATCTCGACGTCGAAGGCCTCAAGCTTACTGCTGAAGTAGTTGTAAAGCCAGACGGCGGGGATGGCGACCAGAAGGCCGATGGCCGTGGTGACGAGGGCTTCCGAGATGCCGCCCGCCACCGCACCCAGACCGGTGGTGTGCTCAGCCGAAATGCCCTGAAACGCGTGAATGATGCCGAGCACCGTTCCGAACAGCCCCACGAACGGCGCCGTCGCGCCCACGGTGGCAAGGGCCGGAATGCCGCGCTTGAGCTCAGCATGCACGATGGCCGAAGCCCGCTCGAGGGCCCGCTTGGAAGCCTCGACGTCCTCGTCCGAGATCGGGGCCGTCGCCGAGTGCGCCTGGAATTCCTGCAATCCCGCGGTTACCACTTTGGCCAAGTGGCTCCGCTTGTTCTGCTCGGCAATCGCAATCGCCTCGTCAATCTTCCCTTCTTTCAGCGCGCCCGCCACCGCCGGCGCGAACAGGCGGGACTGCTTGCGCGCAGCCTGGTAGGCAATATAACGGTCAATCATCACCGCAATGGACCATGCCGACATGATGAACAGCACGATCACCACCGCTTTCGCGGGGTCGCCCATGCTGTGCCACATGGACATCGGATCGAAACCTACAGAAGCGCTCTGGTCCTGAAACAGCAGCGCTCCCAATGTAATGAGTTTTGCCGCAATCATTTTGTTTTTCTCCTATCGAAGAGTACTTAGAATTCAAAAGCTCAGGGTCACGTCAAAGTCCCGTAACTGGAGGCGCCCTATG
>JBOGJW010000466.1:0-5347 GCA_050745245.1 Terriglobia bacterium
CTCCGTACGACATCTCGTGGAATTTTCAGATTCAACGACAGCTTCCCGCGGATAGCCTGTTCAGCATTGGCTACGTCGGCAGCCGCGGCCTGAACCTCTACAATAATCTCCTCCTGAACCAGCTTTCCGATTCCGCGCTGGCCCAGGGCAACGCGCTGCTGAAACTGGTGGCGAATCCTTTCTATGGTAAGATTAGCAGCGGCATTCTGAGCAATGCCAAGATCGCAGAAGGCCAGCTCTTGCGGCCCTTCCCCCAGTTCGACACGATGACGGCGGACGATGCCACCTGGGCGAGCTCGACCTATCACGCTTTGCAGGTTGAGTACGAAAAACGGTTTAGCCACGGCTTCAATCTGACGGCCTCTTACACCTGGTCAAAGCTGATGGACAATACGACGGGAGCCTTCAATGGCCAGCCGCTTTCCGGGACGGCCTACCAGGACTACCACAATCTCCGCGCCGAGTGGGCGGTCTCCGCGCTCGATCTTCCGCAGCGGTTCGTCGTGGGATATATGTGGGAACTGCCATTCGGGCCCGGAAAGCGGTTCGCTGCCGGCGGCGTGCTCGGCCGTGTGGTGGGGGGCTGGCAGATGGGCGGCATCACTACGCTTCAGACGGGGGAAATTCTGGGCGTCACCGATACCACCAACACCACCTTCTCCAACGGCGGAGGCCAGCGACCCAACTGGAATGGCGTAAATCCCGCCATCGGCAATCCCGCCATCGGCCGCTGGTTCAACACCGATGTGTTCAGCCAGCCCGCGTCGTTCACCTTCGGCAGCGCGCCCAGGACATTTGCAAGCCTGCACGCGGACCCCGTCAGGAATTTCGATTTCTCGCTGATCAAGAACACCAAGATCAGCGAACGGCTGTCGCTCCAGTTTCGCGCGGAGTTCTTCAACCTGTTCAACACCGTCCAGTTCGCTCCGCCCGACACCACATTCAACACGCCAAATTTTGGCGCGGTCACCAGCCAGCTCAATCAGCCGCGCATTATTCAATTCGCCCTGAAGCTGCTCTTCTGAGCAAGTCGTTGGCAGGTGTAGCGCAGAATCTCTGCCTTTGAGACTCTGCGGTTTTTCTGCCCGGCGCAATGACGAGCCGCGGAGGTACAACACAACTCCGCGCTACTTTTCCGCCTTCAGCGACACGGCTAAGCCGTCACGCAGGGGAATGATGGTGGTGAAGAACTCGCTCGAGCGGCGAAGCGCGCGGTTGAACGTCTGGACGGCGCGTGTATCGGCATCGCCGCGCGCGGCGGGCCGGGCGGCGCGTCCATACCAGAGGACATTGTCGGTGATCAGCATCCCGCCCGGACGCACCCGGGGGGCCGCAAGGCGCAGCACCGCCGGGTATTGCGACTTATTGACGTCGTTGAAGACGATGTCGAAGTTGCCTGGCGTCGACTTGAGCATTTCCAGAGCGTCTCCCACCAGGATGTTCACGCGATCGAGAACTCCGGCGCGCCGAAGGTATTCCTCCGCGCGGCGGGCGTTGGCCGGGTCGCTATCCGTATAGAACACCTTGCCCTTCGGGCCCATCGCACGGGCAAACCACAGCGTGGAATAGCCGATGGCGGAGCCGAGCTCGAACACCCGCCGCGCCCCGATCGACTTGGCAAGCTGGTAGAGCACTCGCGCGCATGCCGGCCCCACAATCGGCACCTGGTGCTTTGCCGCGTAGCGCTCCATCTCCCGCAGCAGTGCGTCGCGCGCCGGCAGCAGAGAATTGATGTACTGTTCCGTGCGGGCTTCGAGTATATTTGCCATGCTGTTCCTTTCCGGTGCGTGAATTCAAATCCGCCATCCTGGCGGCGCATGCCAGCGAAAATCGAGCTATCCGCATTTAAAAATCGTCGCCGAGAGCGGCGGAAGCGTGACGGGAATCGATTGCGGGCGGCCGTCCCAGGGCACACCTTCGGAATGTCTGCCGCCGGCGTTTCCCTGGCCGCTGCCGCCATAAATACCGGCGTCGCTATTCAGAAGCTCGCGCCAAAAGCCCTGGCAGGGCACGCCCACACGGTATTCCGTGCGCAGGACGGGCGTGAAATTGCACACCACCAGGAGGACGTCCTGCGCGCTCCGTCCTTTGCGCAGATACGTGAGGACGCTGGAGGCGGCGTCGGAGCCGTTGACCCACTCAAACCCCGCCGGTTCAAAATCAAGCTCGTGGAGCGCGGCTTCCCTGCGGTAAATCCGATTCAGATCCTCGACCCACTTCTGAACGCCCTGGTGCGGGGCATACTGGAGCAGATGCCAATCGAGGCTATGCTCGTGCCTCCATTCGTGCCATTGCGCCAACTCGCCGCCCATAAACAGGAGCTTTTTTCCCGGTTGCGAGTACATGTAGCCGAAAAGGAGGCGCAGGTTGGCGAATTTCTGCCAGTCGTCGCCGGGCATCTTGCCCAGCAGCGAGCTTTTCATATGCACCACTTCATCGTGCGAGAGGGGAAGGACGAAGTTCTCGGTGAAGGCGTAGATCATGCGGAACGTCAGCTCGCCCTGGTGATATCTTCGATAGATTGGATCGTTCGCGAAGTAGGCGAGAGTGTCGTGCATCCAACCCATATCCCACTTCATGCCAAACCCCAGCCCTCCAATGTCAGCGGGGCGGGAGACCATGCCCCAGGCAGTTGATTCTTCGGCCACGGTCTGCACGTCGGGATAATTCAGGTAGACGCTGGTATTGAGCTGGCGCAGGAAATCGATGGCCTCGATGTTCTCCTTGCCGCCGTACTGGTTGGGAATCCACTCGCCGGCCTTTCGCGCGTAATCGAGATACAGCATGGAGGCGACGCCGTCCACGCGCAGGCCGTCGGCATGATAACGGTCCAGCCAGAAGAGCGCGCTTGAAAGCAGGAAACTGCGAACCTCGTTGCGCCCGTAGTTGAAGATGAAACTCTTCCACTCCGGATGAAAGCCGCGGCGCCAGTCGGCGTGCTCGTAAAGGTGTGTTCCATCGAAATACCCGAGGCCGTGGCCGTCGGTGGGGAAGTGCGACGGAACCCAGTCGAGAATAACGCCGATCCCCTGCTGGTGAAGCAGATCGACGAGGCGCATAAAATCCTGGGGCGACCCGTAGCGGCTGGTGGGGGCGAAGTAGCCGGTGGTCTGATAGCCCCATGACGGGTAGTAGGGATGCTCCATCACGGGCAGAAACTCGATGTGAGTGAAGCCCATCTTCTGCACGTACTCTGCAAGCCGGGGAGCGAGATCGCGATAGCTGAGGAACGCGCCGGGATTATCGGGCGAGCGCATCCAGGAGCCCAGGTGCACTTCGTAAATCGCGATCGGGCTGAATCGCCCGTTGCGCGCGTGGCGGTTTTCCATCCAGTCCTTGTCGGCCCAGCCGTAACTCAGGTCGCAGACAATGGAGGCGTTCTGCGGCGCGATTTCGCCGCAAAACGCCAGCGGGTCCGACTTGTCGATCTGGTAGCCCTGGTAGCGCGAATAGACCTGGAATTTATACCTGCTGCCCCCCCGCACGCCGGAGACAAAGCCCTCCCACACACCCGACTGCCCGCGCTCCTGCAGTGGAGCGTTTCCCTTGTCCCAAAAATTGAAGTCGCCCATCACGCAGACGCGCTCGGCATTCGGCGCCCAGACAGAAAAAAGGGTTCCTTCGACGTCGCCCGCTGTATGCAGGTGCGCTCCCATTTTCTCGTAAAGCCGGACGTGTGTTCCCTCGTTGAAGTAGTGGAAATCATCGGCCGTAAGCAACGACACATCGTACCGAACCATGAAACCTCCTGCGCCCCGCGGGGCAGTGTAACGAGCCTCTCGCTGTATCAGAAGATCGATTATGCCACGCCGAGGATTCTGCCCGCTCCGCGATTTACGGGCCGGCACAAGGCCGCCTATGGCTCTGAAGACGTGAATAAATCAACAGCCTCTCGCAAAGGCGGCAAGGCGCGAAGATTGCGCAAGGCTTTTTCCCGTCAACGCCAGCAGAGCACCTATTTCACCTGACATGTAAAAGCTACACGCCTCAGCTGCGGCCCGGCCGGCCTTGGGAGCAGGCGCTGGTGAGTAACTCAAAGGCCCTCTGATACTTGAGCGCTGCCGCTTGCACGCGAACAGCGTGGCAGCGCCATTGCTCCACACTTAGTCCAGCAGCAAGGCATCCATTTCGGAGCAAGTGACCTTCTGTAATAGCAATGGGCGAGTCTATGATCGCGCTAAAGAGGGTTGGTCCGAGTTCAGCAGTCGGGGCGCAGGCGGCGTTCGTCATGGTCCTGCTCATGGTTCTGTTTGCCGGCGTATCCGTTTGCGCCGCAGCAGGAGCGCAGGATTCGCATCCACCGCTGACGGAACCGCAGGTTCTTGGGCTGCTCAATGGCGGGGTGGCGAATGAGCGCTTGGAGGCGGTTGTCAAAAATCGTGGCGTCGCCTTCAGACCTACTCCCGCGGACCTCGATGCGCTTCGCCGGGCAGGCGCCAGCCAGGATTTGATCGATGCGATCCGGAGCGCCGCTCCCGTCCCGGAAATGCAGGCGCGCGCGTCCGAATTCAAACCTGCTGAAACTGCCCGGCCATACGGAAGCCGGGCTCGCCACGCCAGCAATTGGAGCGCATCCTCAGGGGGCGGCCCTGCCGCGGCCGACCGCGATCTGTCTCGTGGCAATACTCTTTTCCAGCAGGCAAACTGGGGCGCAGCGGTTCGCAGCTACGAATCGGCGTTGCTGCGCGATCCTAATGACGTGACGGTGCGGACCAACCTGGCTATGGCGCTCAGCAGGGAAGGTTGGCTGCAAGAGGCCGTCAGGCAGTTCAAGATTGTGCTGCGCACGGCGCCCGCCCTGGGGGAGGCGCACAACGGCCTTGGGATTGCCTACCGGAAAGAGAAGAATCTGCCAGCCGCTGTTCATGAGTTTCGGGCGGCATTGCGTTACAACCCGAGAGACGCGCGGGCGCACAACAACCTGGCCGCCACACTGCAGGAGGAAGGAAGGCTGAACGACGCCATCGCGGAGTACCGCAAGTCGCTTCGCCTTGATCCGGACTGCTGCGATGCGCGATACAACCTCGGTGCCGCGCTCGAGCTGGAGGGTGACAGCCAGGACGCGG
Organism: Terriglobia bacterium; assembly: GCA_050745245.1. Classification (GTDB taxonomy): domain Bacteria; phylum Acidobacteriota; class Terriglobia; order UBA7540; family UBA7540; genus RH2-MAG17b. Next base: position 5,067 of record JBOGJW010000466.1, read on the forward strand.
TGACCGCCTTCCGCGCTGTTGTGAAGGCGGATCCGCGCAGCGCGCGAGGCCATTTCGCGCTGGCTTCCGCTCTTGAGAGCAACAGGGAGTACACAGCCGCGCTGGAGCAGTATCGTATCGCCGCACGCCTGGCCCCGGGCGACAGAGCCATCCACCGCGGCTACACAGCGCTGCTCGCTCATCTGAACTCCACGGGCAGCCCGTGCCCCAACTGATGCTATGCTTCCCTTATGCCGGCTACCAGCCAGAAGGCAGCCCAAAAGCTGCCAGTGGAGCGCATC
>JBOGJW010000467.1:0-4210 GCA_050745245.1 Terriglobia bacterium
CGGCCTTGCGGCGGCAACCAAACGCCATTTACAGTCATTCCCGCGAAGCTTGTCCTCCGCGCAGGCGGGGGAGCGGGAATCCATTTCATTAATGGACCCCCGCTTTCGCGGGGGTGACGGCGGGCCGAGAGTACCCAAAATGTTTGCTAAAAAAACAAGAATTTACGGTATTGCAGTGCAGACCTCCGCCTTTGAGGTCTGCGGCCTTTGTTCAAGGCCCGATTGAAAAACCGCGGACCTGAAAAACGCAGGTCCGCGCTACCCCGCTCCGGGCCTCTTCCGACACGAAAACAACTCCGCGCCACTGGACTCAAGAACCTCGAATGATGCAAAACTTTGTACCCACAAGTGCAAAGCTTTGCATCATGCCACATAACCCGACGCCCCCGCCACAAGTGCATGAACCGGTAAGACGAGCACGTAGAAGGACATAGCCGGACCCCCATGCGTCTGCTCGGTGTGGGCCCACGCGTGCAGTAGCGTTTTCAAACTCCTCACAGGAGCGATCCGGGAAGTTCAGCTGCACGGTTCGCCGAGGGAGGAGTACCAGATCAGGAGGGTACTCTCTATGATGAAGCTAAAGACCATACTTCTCGCGGCGGTCGTAAGCCTCGGGATGATGGCTCTGGCACAGGCCAAAACGCTTCCCGGAGGCGATCCGGGGAACAACAATGCACCACCGGTCGGGGCAATCCTCGACCTTAACGGCACGCCAATACCGGGCGGCGGTAACGGCGTAACCTATCAAACTTATACCGTCAACTTCGTGGCCAACGTCGCCAACACGGCCATCACGTTCGCCTTCCGCGAGGATCCTGCCTTCGAATCGTTCGAAGACGCGTCCGTTGTCGACCAGACGACTTCGAGCGGAAACCTGCTGACCAACGGTGACTTCTCGGGCGGCGTTTACACCGACAATGGAAACAGTGCGACGCCCGACGGCTGGGCTTACGCGAATATCTACGGGGCCTTCGCTGGAGGCGTCGTGTCCACTTGTTCAAATGGCAATCCCTGCTGGTACGATGGCGCCGTGCAAGCCTATGACGCCATCAGCCAGACGATATCCACGAACATCGGGAACACTTACCAGATCAGCTTCTTGTTGGCTGATAACAGCGGTTGCAGCACAGATGGCGGCCCACCCTGCAACTTTTCCGATCTGTCTACGAACGGAGACACCACCGACACGGGCGGCAACGGAATCGACGTTCTCGCCTATGCCCAATCCGGATTGCCCGCTCCAGCGCCCGAGGCAAGCACGATGGCTTTGCTTGGCCTGGCGCTGTTTGGTGGGTTAGCCGTATCCACCCGGCGCCGGATCGTCAACAATTAGCCAACTAGCCGCGGCGAATTTCGCGCTTGAATTCGTCGCGCGTTTGTAAAGCCCGCGGCGGGGAAAAACTCCTCGCCGCAGGCTGTAGCGCTCGCGCCTGCCAGTTCAGTTCCCCCGCCGTATCTCTTCGCGAAGGTTTGACACCCTGCGCCATCGATGGCATTTTTGATTCATGAAAAAGTCTACGGCCCCGAGCAGCCAGATTCGCATCGGCTTCGCCGGATGGTCCTATGCCGACTGGAACGGCGTGTTTTATCCCAAGCCCCGCCCCCGCGGATTTCAGGAGCTTGCCTATATCGCGCAGTTCTTCAGCGCTGCCGAGATCAACACGTCGTTCTACCGTCCGCCGCAAGCGGCGTGGGTGAGAAATTGGCTGAACCAGGTGCGAGAGTACCCTGACTTCCAATTCACGGCCAAGCTCTGGCGCGGATTTACACACACGAGGAATGCCACCGCGGACGACGAAATGGCGTTCCGCGAAGGGCTCTCGCCGCTCGTTGAGGAGAACCGCCTCGGCGCTTTACTCGTACAGTTCCCCTGGTCGTTCAAGAACACCGGCGAGCGCCGTGCGTATTTGGCCGATCTTATCCGCCGGTTCAGCGACTACCCGCTGGTGGTTGAAGTCCGGCACGGCTCGTGGAACGAGCCAGAAGTACTTGCCTGGCTGCGTGAGAAAGGCGTGGGCATCTGCAACATTGATCAGCCGGTGATCGGAAATTCGCTGCGCGCCCACGCCAACTCCACCAGTGCGATTGGATATGTCCGCGTGCACGGAAGGAACGCCGAGCACTGGTTCGTCAAAAACCAGGACGCCAGCGAGCGCTACGACTATCTTTACGCTGTGAAGGAGTTGGTCCCGTGGGTCGAAAGGATTAAGGAGATCGCGGGCAAAACGCGCGTGGTCTATGTGATCGCCAACAATCACCCGGACGCCAAATCTGCTGTGAATGCATTCCAGTTGGCCAACCTGATTTTCGGCGAGCGGCTCGCCGCGCCCGACAGCTTGATCGAGCGCTACCCGGTGCTGGCCGATATTACGTCGCCGGCCGAGGCGCCTGCAGCGTCCACGCGGTCGTTGTTCAATGCCGAGCCAGCGATCACTCCGGCAGCTTTGTCAGTGCTTGATCGAGATCGGCGATGAGGTCCTCAACCTCCTCGATGCCGGCTGACATGCGTACCAGGCCATCGGTGATTCCCAGCTTGCGGCGCTCTTCGGCCGGAACGCTGGCGTGGGTCATGGTGGCGGGATGCGAGATGAGTGTTTCGACGCCACCCAAGCTCTCGGCCAGGGAGCACAGCCGTACGGATTTCAGCAGGGCGCGGGCATTCTCAAGCGAGCCCGTTTCGAAAGCGAGCATGCCGCCGAAGCCGGTCATCTGCTTGCGCGCGAGGTCGTGTTGGGGGTGGGACCTCAGCCCGGGATAAAACACCTTCTTTATCTTCGGGTGCTTTTCCAGGTGCTTCGCCACGGCGAGGCCATTGGCCTCATGCTGGCGCATGCGCACTGCCAATGTCTTGACGCCGCGCAGGACAAGCCAGCTATCGAACGGCCCAAGAATGGCGCCCGCCGCGTTCTGCAGGAATCTAAGCCGCTCCGCGAGGCGCTCGTCTTTCACAATCACCGCTCCTCCCACGCCGTCGCTGTGGCCGTTGAGATACTTCGTAGTGCTGTGGATGACGATATCCGCGCCCAGCGCGAGGGGCCGCTGGAAGAAGGGGCTCATGAAAGTATTATCGACCGCCAGTAGAATGCCGCGCTCATGCGCCAGCGCGGCCGCAGCGGCCAGATCGGTGATCTCCATGAGCGGATTGGTGGGCGTCTCAACATAGAGCAGGCGCGTGTTGGGGCGCACCGCTTTCTCAAGCTCGGCGGGATCGCGAGCGTCCGCGTAGCTGAAGGTGAGCCCGAAATCTTTGAGCACGCGCTCGAAGAGGCGAAACGTGCCGCCGTAGACGTTCCGCCCGGCCACCGTGTGGTCGCCCGTCTTCAGCAGGCCCATCACCGCATGAATGGCGGCCATTCCGGAAGCGAATGCGTACCCGAAGCCGCCGCCCTCAAGCGCCGCCAGGCTGCGCTCGAGCGCGGCGCGTGTGGGGTTCGAGGTGCGGGCGTACTCGTACCCTTTGTTCTTCCCCAGCTCTTCCTGCACGAACGTGGAGGTTTGGTAGATGGGAACGATGATGGCGCCCGTCGCGGGGTCAGGCTCCTGCCCGGCATGTATGGCATCGGTTGAAAAGCCCATGGATTAGATCCGCTCGCAGCGCCGCGTGCCTTACTGAATGCCGGCGGGACGGCGGCGCTACAACCTACTGCAACCGAATTTCCTGCGCGGCTTCCTGGGTTGCGAGCTCGACCTGCTCCGCGACCGCGTGCGCGAGCTGCTGAAAAGCCTTCCCGCCAGCGCTCCCCGGATCCATTGCGATAGGGCTTCCCCGGTCGCCGCTCACGCGGATATTCGCATCGAGCGGTATCTCGCCCAGAAATGCCAAATGCATCTTTTCTGCGGCGGCACGCGCGCCGCCATGCCCGAAAATGTCCTCCCGCTGGCCGCAGTGCGGGCACGAGTAGTAGCTCATATTCTCTACGACGCCGAGAATCGGCACGTTGAGCTTCTGAAACATGGCAATGGCTTTCGAGGCGACGCTCAGCGCCACGTCCTGAGGCGTGGAGATGATTACTGCGCCGGTCAGAGGAATGGTCTGTGACAGGCTCAATTGGATGTCGCCGGTGCCAGGCGGCAGGTCGATCACAAGGTAGTCCAGCTCGCCCCAGCGCACGTCGCCCAAGAATTGATGGATCGCCTTGTGCAGCATCGGTCCGCGCCAGATCACCGGTTGGTCGTCGGGTACGAAGTACCCCATGGAGAGGCACTTGAC
>JBOGJW010000468.1:0-7070 GCA_050745245.1 Terriglobia bacterium
GTCATTCCCGCGAAAGCGGGAATCCATTTCATTAATGGACCCCCGCTTTCGCGGGGGTGACGGCGGGCCGCGAGCACCCAAAATGTTTGCTAAAAAAACAAGAATTTACGGTATTGCACTGCAGACCTCCGCCCGCCTTGGCGGAAGGTCTGCGGCTTTTTCCTGGCGTCCGGTGAAAGACCCGCGGACCTGAAACGCGCAGGTCCGCGCTACACAGCTTTTCAGCTTCAGACGCACTTTGACGATGGCTTACCCCGCGATGCAAAATGGCGGCATAAAGCCTTCTCTGCGCGTGCGCTGTGTTACACTGAATCGGCGGGATCCGCAGCCGTCCGCAGCCTCGCACTCCACTTAAACAGGAAACGCCGGCCGTGTTCAGCGGCATTGTCGAGACGACTACCCCGGTCGTGAAAATTGAATCGGGCCGCGGCCAGGCGAGCGTCTGGCTCGCCACGCCAAAGGGCTGGCGATTGCGGAAGGGCGAGAGTGTCTGCGTCGACGGTGTTTGCTCAACGGTTCAGGAAATGAACTTGCGGGCCTTTCAGGTCATCTATATGCCTGAGACTCTTGGGCGGTCCACGCTCGGAGGTTTGGCGCCGAGCGCGCGCGTGAACCTGGAGCGCAGCCTCACGCTTGGAAGCTTAGTGGGCGGGCACCTGGTTCAGGGCCACGTTGACACGGCGGCGCGTATCCTGAAGATCACACCGCAAGGAGAGGCGCGGATCTTTGAATTTGACTTGGCGCCGCGCTTCGCCCGTTACGTGGCGGGAAAGGGCTCCGTCGCCGTGGACGGCATCAGTCTCACCGTCGTTCGCGCCCGCCGCCGCAGCTTTACGGTCTCGGTGCTGGCCTACACGCTTACTAGCACGACTCTCGGCGCAAAAGCTCGCGGCGGCCGCGTGAATATCGAGTTCGACGTTATTGCAAAATACCTGGAGAGGCTGCTGAAGCGATGAGGAGGAAGATGGCGGTTCGGAAATCGTCGCTTCCGGAGCGCCTCCGGCGCGCGCGGATCGCCGTGATCCGCGCCGAATATAACGGGGAGGTTACGCGCAGCCTGGAAGAGAAGTGCCTTCAGGGTTTGGAAGAGGCGGGTGTCAGCGCCGCTCAGGTCGACTGTTTCAGCGTGCCGGGCTGCTTCGAAATTCCGTTTCTGGCGCAAAGGCTCGCGGCGGAGAAACGCTACGATGTGCTGATCGCGCTCGGCGCAGTGATTCGTGGCGAGACGCTGCACTTCGATCTGGTCGCTAACGAGTGCGCGCGCGGCATCATGGAAGCGTCGCTCAAGCACAATGTGCCGGTGATTTTTGAAGTGCTGGCCGTGCGACGCCGGCGTGACGCGCTGCGCAGGGCAGGGGATAATCGCTTCAATAAGGGATTCGAGGCCGCCGGCGCCGCCCTGAGCGTGCTGAACACCATTTCGAAGCTGGATGGAAATTCAAGAGCAGCCCAAAGGCGCCCGAGATCATCGTCCTGAGCCGCAGCGAAGGATTTCGGCAGCCCGGAAATTTCGGCCGCCCGTTACCGGGCCCGCGCTGGAATTTGTAATGCAGCGGCGGCCTTTGGGCCGCAACCAAACTCGCGGTCATTCTGAGAGAGGTCGCCGCGGCGACCGAGCGAAGAATCCCGGTATTTTTTGAAGCTGAGCGAAATGCGGGGACTCTCGCTGCGCCCAGAATGACAGTTTCATCCAGTTGCGTCATGATTGCGGCTCCGCCGCGCTGCGCTACGGGGCATTTACGCTGGAATGCCATCAGCCAAGGAGTCATTTATTAACATGCCCGTCGAAACCACGGTCGAGGAGGTCCTGGAAGATATTCGCCGCGGCCGCATGGTGATCGTGCGCGACAGCTCCGAGCGCGAAAACGAAGCGGACCTGGTGATGGCGGCGCAGAAGGTCAGCCCCGCCGACATTAACTTCATGATCCGCCGGGGCGGCGGGCTCATCTGTGCGGCGCTGACGCGCGAGCGCGCCCTGAAGTTGGGGCTGAGCTCCATGGTTCCGGAAGAAGAGAACACGCAGCCTTTCGCGTGCAATTTCACGGTTTCGGTAGACGCTCGCAAGGGCGTCACCACGGGCATCTCCGCCGCCGACCGCGCCACCACCGTTCGGATGCTGGGCAACCCGCATTGCGCGTCTTATGACCTGGTGCGGCCCGGCCACGTCTTCCCGGTGCGCGCTCGCGCCGGAGGCGTGCTGGATCGCGCCGGGCACACGGAGGCGGCGGTTGACCTGGCCCGCCTCGCCGGGCTCACGCCCGCCGGCGTCATGTGCGAGATCCTCGATAAGGATGGCAGGGCCGCCGGACTGCGCACCCTTCAGGAGTTATCGCGGCGCTTCGGCCTGAAGATCATTACCATCGAGCAGCTCATCGAGTACCGCAAAAACACGGAGAAGCTGGTGGTGCGCGTGGCAAGCGCGCAACTGCCTACTGAGTTTGGCGATTTCGCGGCGCACGTTTACAGTTGCCCCTCCCAGAACCGCGAGCACTTGGCGCTGGTGAAGGGCCACATCTCGCCCGCGCGGCCCGCGCTGGTGCGAGTTCACTCGCAGTGCCTGACGGGAGACACGCTGCACTCGATCCGATGCGACTGCCGCGACCAGCTCACTTCCGCGATGCGCAAAGTTGCGGAAAATGGAGAAGGGGTAATCCTTTATCTGAGCCAGGAAGGGCGGGGCATCGGTCTCACTAATAAGATTCGCGCTTACGCGCTCCAGGATCAGGGGCTCGATACCGTACAAGCGAATGAGCACCTGGGCCTGCCCGCCGACATGCGCGATTACTCGGTGGGCGCGCAGATTCTGGCCGACCTTGGCGTGCGCAAAATCCACCTGCTTACCAACAATCCGCGCAAGATTCAAGGCATTGAGCGATACGGATTGAAAATCCTCAAGCGGATTCCTCTCGAAACAACCCCCCACAAAACCAACCGCGCTTATCTGAAAGTGAAGAAGGATAAACTCGGGCATCTGCTCAGCAAGGTTCAATGACCGCCCATGGCTGAGCCGCGCGCGCCTTCCCACGAGCGTTATATGCGCGAAGCGCTGCGCCTCGCCTTGTTGAGCCCTTCGCCGCCTTATCCGAACCCCTGGGTCGGCTGCGTCATTGAGCGCGACGGCAAGGTTGTCGGGCGCGGCTTTCATCGTGGCGCCGGCACGCGCCATGCGGAAGTGGAAGCGCTCGCGCAGGCGGGGCGGCGAGCCCGGGGAGCCACGCTCTATACTACTCTCGAGCCCTGCTGTCATTATGGGCGCACGCCGCCTTGCACGGACGCGATTCTGGCGGCCGGCCTTGCGCGCGTAGTGTACGCGCTGAGAGATCCCAACCCGGAGGTTGCCGGACGCGGCGTCCGGGCGCTTCGTAAACACGGCGTCGAGCTGGTCTCCGGGATTTGCGCGGCGGAAGCCGCGCGGCTGAATGAGGTGTATCTGAAGTTCCGGTCGACAGGACTGCCGTTCGTCAGCCTGAAAATCGCATCGAGCCTTGACGGAAAGATTGCTACCCGGACCGGCAAATCTAAGTGGATCACCGATGCGGCGGCGCGGCGGCGAGGGCGCGAGCTAAGGTCCGCAAATCAGGCCGTGGTGGTGGGTATCGGGACAGTGCTTGCCGATGATCCGCACCTCGGGCCGCGCCGCTCCGGCGCGCCCGAGCCGTGGCGCGTCGTTCTGGATTCCGCGTTGCGAATTCCTGCCGGCGCACGCGTCGTCAAGACCGGGCGCTGCATTGTGGCGTGCGCCGGCGCGGCGAGCCTCCGCGATAAGCGGCGGCTGGAGGATGTGGGCGTTCGGGTGTGGCGCTTTGCGGGGCGGCGCGTGCCTTTGCGGGAATTGCTCGGCCGGATGACGCGCGAAGGCATCCTCAGTGCGCTGGTTGAAGGAGGCGGCGAGGTTGCCGGAGCGTTTTTCGACCGGCGTCTGGTCGATCGTGTTTTCTGGTTTGTTGCTCCGATCGTGATTGGGTCTGCCGAGAGCCGCTCGGCCGTCGCCGGCCGCGGCGCCGGTGAGTTGAGGGAAGCGTCCCGGCTTCGGCAAATGACCCTCGAGCCAGCCGGCCGCGGGGTGCTTATCCGCGGCAACGTGAGCCGCTGGGCCTTGAGCTGACCGCGCCATTCCTGGGACATCCGTAACAAATCAGGGGAAAATCGGTAGTTTCCGGGAGGCAATACGCCGCGTCGCTCAGGCAACGAAGAGCTTCTCCGCAGACATCCTACCTAATGGAGCTTAAAATTCGGTAGAAAGGAAGGAACAAAGGGATATGAGAAACAAGCCTTTGACTTACTTCAGCGGACTGCTCGTAGCGCTATTTTTCGTCTGTGGCCTTACTTTTGCCAAATCGAGCAGCGTGAATCTCATTTATCGCGCAAAGGTCGGCAACAATCTCGTTCTGCCTGTGGGCAAGTATAAAGTGACGGTAAACAAGCAGGCGCCTGCGCCGCAAGCCGAGTTTTATCAAGACGGCAAGCTGGTAGGAACAACGCCGGTGAAGGTGGTCTCCCAGTCCAGCAAGAATAACCAGACGGAGGTGTTCTACGGCGCGCCGCACAACGACGTTCGCAATATCTCGCAGATCGACTTCAGCGGCTGGAGGGCGAAGCTCGTGTTTGGAACCCACGCCACCCAGGGGGCGACGGGGCTTGGCTCGTAGTTCCTGATTTCCCCCGATGAATCACCCCTGTGCCGCCCGCTGAAGGGGCGGCACTCCCCCGTTTTCCGGACACTCGGACCGGTGAACCGCCCTCAGTCACGCTGTAACCCTTCCGCGCCCGACCTCCTAAAAACATAGTTGACAAGTCCCATTGACACGTGCTGAAATTAACTCCTAAAAAGCTAGGAGTTATCGAGATGCCGCTCGGCCGCCGGCGCAGCCTGATCCCCCTGACCCCGCTGGAGCTCGAAATCATGGGCGTGCTGTGGGACCGCGGGCCGCTGTCCGTTCAGGACGTGCAGCGGTTGCTGCGCGGTGAGCCGTCGCGCGCTTACACGACGGTGCAGACCATGCTGAACGTGCTCCACCGCAAAGGCAAGGTAAAGCGGAAACTCAAGGGAAAGGCATTCCGGTATCAGGCGATTGTGAGCCGGGAGAAGGTCATCAGCCAGATTCTTCGTGAGATCACGAACCGGCTTTTCGGTGGATCGGCGGAAAGCCTGGTGATGAGCCTGATTAAGAATCATCACCTCACGCCCGAAAAACTGGCGAATCTGAACAGAGTCATCGAGCAGTCTTGTGATACGGCGAGCGACACCGCCACGCGAGGTAAGCCGTGGAAATGATTTGCCGCGCGGGCCTGACGTTCGTATTGAATTCTCTCTGGCAGGTCAGTGTCATCGCGCTTGCCGCCTTGCTGGCGGGCCGTCTTATCCGAAGGGCTCCCGTGCGTCGCGCGCACTTGCTATGGCTTTGCGCACTCGCGCTAAGCATCCTTTTGCCGTTGTGGAGCGTGAAGACGGCATGGGAACCGCTCCAGGCGAGCGGGCTGCAAAGCGTCTCCGCGCCGAGCATCGGAGCGCCGCTCGATTCAACAGGCGCTGCGCGCGAATCATCAGCGAGACTCCTGCAAGCTGCCGCGCGGGTGCGGGGGGATTCTGCCTGGATGCGCCTGCTGCATAACGGCACACACTCAGTTCCCCTGCCGCTGTTTTGGATTTACCTTTTCGCGGCGGGCTATGGTCTTTCGCTCGCCGCTGGCTCGATCCGGCTTGCGCGATGCTTGAATCAGACGCGCAACATTCGGCGCAGAGCGCGGCGCCGCGAGCTTCCCGAACGCATCTCGGCGCTGCTCAATCGCTGTTCAACGGCACTCGGCATCCAAACCCCCGCCGTCATGTTTTCTTCAGCCGCCCGTGGCCCTCTTACGCTTGGAGCGCTGCAACCTGTGATCATCTTCCCGAATCATCTGTTGGATTGTGGCTCGGATGAAGATCTGATGGCTGCGTTCGCTCACGAGATGGCCCACATCCGGCGGCGCGATTATCTGGTGAACCTCGTCTGTGAAATTGCCGGCTTGTTGGTGGCGTTCCATCCCGCCGCGCTGTTCATCAAGCGCCGTATTGACGGAACGCGCGAGATGGCGTGCGACGAGGCGGCTGCGGGCATCTTCGCAGATGCCCCAGCCTACGCGCATTCGCTGGTTAGAATTGCGCGCGTGATCTCCGCCGGACGGGGCGCCCGCGGTTACTCGTTAGGCGTTTTTGATTCCGAAATCCTGGAGGAGCGTGTTATGAGACTGCTCGAAAAGAACCACCATTTCAGCCGGCGCGCCACCGGCGCTTCTTTGTTTGCCGTTTCTGCATTGCTTGCATTCACAGCCTTGGGCGCCTCTGCGTTCTCGCTGAATTCCGGCGTGCGAGGCCAATCCGCTGCCAGCGCCTCTGTAACGCGATCCCAGCAGTCCCCGCTGCGCGGCACGGTCTACGATCCGAGCGGGGCCCGTGTTCCCGGCGCGGCGGTCGTTTTAGCAAACGAGAAGACCGGAGAGAAGTGGAATAGAATCAGCGGCGACACGGGCGAGTTTAGCTTCGACCACCTCGCGCCCGGCCGCTACTCTCTCAGCATTCAGAAGCAGGGGTTCGCACGTTACACGATGATGTTTTTTCGAACGCCGCAGTATCCCCTGAACGTTGTGCTGCAAGTAGGCGGCGTGCTCGAGTCGGTCATCATCACGGCCAAGGCCCCGGTTCACCCCCCCACCGCCAAAGAGCCGGTTCATCCGCGTACCACCCGCGCAACCGCCAAAGAGCCAACCCGTATTCGGGTGGGAGGCCTCGTGGAAGCAACGAAACTCGTGAAGCTGGTCAGGCCGGCATACCCCGAGCGCGCGCGAGAGCAAGGCATCCAAGGAACTGTGACGCTGGAGGCGGTAATATCGAAGGAGGGAGTTCCCCTCGACCTCAAGATAGTACAGTCCCCGAGCCCCGCCCTCGCCACGGCAGCCCGCGACGCGGTTCAGCAATGGCGGTATCAGCCGACGCTGCTCAACGGCGAGCCCATCGAGGTAGTTACCACGATCAGCCTGATGTTCCGGCTGGTCCGTTAGTTTGGGGTGCGCTTCGAAAAATCCAGCTCGGA
>JBOGJW010000469.1:0-4668 GCA_050745245.1 Terriglobia bacterium
GCGCCGGGGAGATGGGCCAGAGCATGGAGTCCGCCTTGCCGGATTCATCCCGCGCGGACTACCAGCCCCGCTTCTTCAAACCCGATGAATTCGAAACCGTCGAAATCCTGACGGAGATGATTATCCCGACTGATGACAAGCCCGGAGCGCGCGAGGCTCGCGTCGCTAACTACATCGACTTCATCACCTTCTCCGCCGCCGAATTCAAGCCCGAGCTGCAGCGGCAGTGGAGTGACGGCCTGCGCGCGCTTGACGGCCTGAGCCGGCAAAAGTACACGCAGCCGTTCCGCGAAATCTCACCTGCGCAGCGGGAAGAGCTGCTCACCGAAATGAGCCTGCCGGAGCGTGAGCCAAACACCGAGCACGCCGGCTACAGCTTCTACCGCCTGGTAAAGGAGATGACGGTGGAGGGCTTCTATAGCTCGCGCGTGGGGCTGATGGACGTCTTGGAATACAAGGGCCTCGCGTTTCTCAGCTCTTTCCCGGGCTGCACTCATCCCGAGCACCATTGAGGCCAACTTAATGAACGCCGGCATCGCTCTCTGCTTCCTTGGCGCCCTCTCCTTCGGCTTGCTGGGCTCGGTGGCCAAAGCCGCCGAACGAAGACAGTGCAACGCGTTCGCGCTGGTGGCAGGTTGCGCCGGGTGGGGTGCAATCGTCATGTTCGGGCGAACCCTCGCGCCGGGCGCCGGCTTCTCGCTCCCCGGCAAAGCGGCGGGCCTGGCGATTGTCTTCGGGATTTGCGCGGCCGTGGCCTTCCTCGCATTCCAAATTTCCATTTCGATTGGCAAGGTGACGGTGGGCTGGCTGATGATGAACCTCTCCGCCGGCGTCCCCGTCATCGTCTCAATTTGGGTTTACAAAGAACGGCTCACCCCGCTGAAGCTTGTGGCATTTGCGCTGGCGGTGGTCTCCGTGCTGTTGCTGTTTCGCGGCAATCAGGTTGAGCGGCGGGAAATGAAAGCCCTGAAGAAGGAGTAGCGCCTTGGTGTGGATTTTCCTGATGATCGTCATCCTGCTCACCAACGGGATGAGCTCGTTTGGGCTGAAGGTGATCGCGGGATGGAACCTGCCGGCTGCCGCCAAGTTTCCTTACCTGACGGTTTGGTATGCCGCCGGGTTTGCGTGCATCGCGATCCCGATGCTCTTCAAGCGCATTAAGCCAAGCCGGAAGGATATCGCGTGGGGAGCGGCAGTGGCGGCGCTCAGCATCGGAGGCCAGGTGGCGATGGCCGTCGCGCTGGCCGCGGGCGTTCCGGGGAACGTCGTTTTCACGGTGGCGATCGGCGGCTCGATCCTGGTGGTGGCGCTCGCCGGGCGCTTCATCTTCGACGAACGAATGAGCGGCTTCAGCACCGCCGGAGTGGTGATCGGCTTCGCCGCCGTCGTCCTCCTCAGTATGAGTTGAAGTGGTAGTACGGGCTTCCAGCCCGTATCTGGAGTTTGTACAGATTTGCGCAGGGCCGGGGGGCAACGGCATCTATCTTTTGCTGCCGTCATGCTCATTCACTCCTCCCCCCAAGGTTTCTTCGCTTGAGTTTTGAAGCTGCACGCGAGCACAAAGAGAATGAGGGCCAGCGCGCCAACATTCAGCCAGGCGAACCAATCTCCCCAGCGTGTATAGAGCGTCGCCTCGTGCCGCACCGGCGCTCGAGCGAGCAGTGTTGCAAAGGGAGCGGCGGCGCTGTTTTGCCCTGCGAGGATGCGCCCGCGGTCGTCACTGATGGTGAGTAAGCCGTTTTTGGCGACACGCGCGATGGTGAATCCATTTTCGACGCCCCGCATGAAGGCCATTCGAGCGTGCCACAATCCGTCGCGCCCAAAATCCCAGGCGGGAACCAGCAACAGCCCCACTTCGCGTTTTCCGTACTGGCGGGCCAGCGGTGGATAGTCCATGTCTTTGCAGATTTCAATCCCGATCACTCCTGCGGGCCCATGCAGCAAGGTTAGCGCCGATCCAGGGCGTTCCCCGGCCTCAGCTCCAGGCACCAGATGATGCTTGATATAGACGGCGTCGAGCATCCCGGCGGGGGAATACAAACGCCCTTCGTTCAGCGCGTATCCATTTTTAATGTGGAGAACTCCAACCAAGACGAGGGTTCGCGTTTCGCCCGCGGCGGCTTCAAAGAGGTGGTCAATCTCATCGGAAATCGTATCAGGGACACGCGCAATCATCTCCGGCAGGATGACGACCTGCGCTCCGCGCCCGGCGAGACCCCTCACTTCGCCGGCAGACTCGCTGAAGAGCCGCATCGCCTGCCCCGGAGCGCCCGGAAAGATATTCTGCGGCAAACCAGACGCTGCCAAACCCACAAGCAAGGAATGCGGGGCAGAAGGCGTCGAGCGCAGCCGCCAGCCGCCGTATCCCAAGGCCAAGATAAATACTGCTGCCATCGCTGCGGCCAGCGCGGGCTTCTGCCTGCCACTCTCTCCGCTCACCAAAGCCGCGACCGTGGAAGAGAAAAGGAGGACCAAAAATCCAGCGCCCCACACGCCGGCCAAAGCTGCAATCTGCACTACGGGCAAAAACCTCATCTGGGTATAAGCGACGTCTCCGTAGGTTCCGGTCAAGCTCATAATGAATTCGTAGGCCACCCAAACGCACGGCCAAGAGACAACCGCCAGCCATAAATTGCCGCGCCGCAGAAAAGCACGGAACAAAAGGACAGCAAACCCGGCGGCGACGGCGGGGATGATCAACAGAAAAAGTACGAGCCAAAGCGGCATCCCCAACTGGCGTTCATAGGTCCACATATTGAGGCCGCCCGCAGTCCATGCCAGCGAGGCAGCACTGAAGGCCGTCAGCGTCCTGGCGCGCGGCGCCAGCAGCAACACCGGCAGCGGTGCAAGCCACATCAGCCACCACACAGGCTTGAGGCCGCTTCCGAAGAATAATGCCGCCGCCGAGAGCGCGACGGCGGCGGCATACCAGAGAGCCAAGGGGCGAGACTTAGGCCTTGAGTCCATACAATAGCCTCCGGAGCGAGCGGTGAACGAGCTGGCGGAATTGCTTTTCAGAAAGGCTGAATCTGCCACCGCGGTAGAGCATGATATAACCATGAGCGTGCGCCCACAGCTCGAGAGCCACCTCCCAGACGTCATCCGTTTTAAGTTTTCCCTTTTGCATGCCTTCAGCAACCGCATCGGCAAGGGGGTTCAGGGTGGGGGAGCGCCGGGCGCGAAAATCCTCCGGAAAGCGGCGGGCATCGGTCCGAGGCCTGGAAAAGACATAGTCAAAGAGCCTGGGCCGGGCAAAAGCATAGTCAAGATATCCGTCCACGATGTGGACGATCTGAGATTCAAAGGACCTTGGCGTCGGCCGCGCCTCGGCAAAGTTGCGCAGTTTTTCGAATTCGGCCTCCGTGACGGTTTTGAGCAACGCCGCGCGGCCGGGGAAGTGATGGTAAATCGCCATCGGCGTGATGCCCGCCGCTCGGGCAACGCGGCGCATGGTCACGGCCTGCGGCCCTTCTTTTTCGAGAAGACGCAGGGTAACCCGGGCGATTGTTTCCGCGGCCTTTTTGTCGCGCTTCACCTATACAGTGTATACCTATGACCTGTACGATGTATAGTTTATATTTTCATGATGCCTGCGGCGGCTCTGTGCCGGCCGGCTTCACCCCATCATGACGCCGCTCACCTCAGCCACCAGCGTGGTGCTTGAGGTCGGCATGACTTCGAGCAAGCTTGGGCTAACCTGCTCGTAAATTTTCTCGTATTTCGTGAAATAAAGCTTGACATAAATAGAAGTTTGATTTACATTTCCACTGTATTAAGGATCAGGGGTATTTACTTGACGCCACCGGCCCCAATAGGTTGTGTTCTGACCAAGGTTGCGAATGGCGCTGGATCGATCTGCACGGCCTGCTGAGCCAAGCGTCAAAGGCAGGTGGCTGTCCTGGAAAATGGTGCCGGCGGTGAGCGACGTTTCGTGCCGGGAGCGACCGCAGCGCCACCGATTTCAGCGAATGGGCCAAGCCTCCGTTCCCTGACATCGTGGACAGACCCATCCGGCGGGCCAGCGCAGCCTTGTGAGGTACTCGGCGCACGCCTGTTCGTCGCTAAAACGTTGTTCCAACTCCATCAAGGTTCGCGGGTAATCCTCAACCACGGCCCTCAACACTATCGGTTGTGGTTGGTGGCGTCAGGTAAATCCCCCTGTTAAGGATTTGTGTTGGAGGAGTCTCATGGATTCACAGCGCAGCGTTTCGCAGTTAGTCCTGACATTTTTAAGTATCATCCTCGCATCTTTGGCAGTAACACTAAGCGTGAACTTACCCATTTATGGACAAGTTAATAAGGCCAGTTTAGGCGGAAGAGTGGTTGATCCGTCGGGTGCTGCCATACCTCAGGCGAACGTAGCGGTGACGAAGGAGAGCACCAGGTACACGACCTCGACATCAACGAATGTGAAGGGGGAGTTTGTATTTCCTGCCCTGGATGTCGGTACTTACGATGTGAGGGTCGTAAAGGGCGGCTTTGCCACATATTTACAAAAAGGGCTGATCCTGACTGTCAACCAGGCGGCGCAGCTTGCGATAACTTTGAACCTAGGCCAGGTATCGCAGGAAGTCACGGTGACAGGTGGTGCCGGGTTGGTCCTTAACACAAGAGAGGCCATGGTTGGCCAGTTAATTGACCAGCGGCGAATCGTAGACCTTCCGCTCA
>JBOGJW010000470.1:0-3473 GCA_050745245.1 Terriglobia bacterium
TCGGAGCTCGAATTCGCCGACGAAGTCACCATGATGAAGGCCATGGAAGGCCGGCGGGAGCTGTAAGCGCAACGCGGTAGAGCCGCAAGCAAAGAAGGTGTCATCCTGAGCGCAGCGAAGGACCTGCTTGTGTTGAAGATCTCCGGAGGCAAAGCAGGTTCTTCGCTGCCGTGAAAATAGCTGATCTGCTCATTGACAATAAAGAACTTAAGTCGATTGGGCTGTTTTCGTGCAAAGTGGGGAGCCGGAGGCTCATGGCGTCTTCACTCAGAATGACAGGTTTGCCAGATGTTTGCCGGTGCGGCGGTCGGGGCGGTCTCACTGGCGGGCTTCGGCGTGGTGGCGCACGTCAACCCCGTCAACCAGGAACAACACGTCCTCGGCGATATTCGTTGCGTGGTCCGCGATGCGCTCGAGATTGCGAGCGACGAAGATCACGCTGAGGGCCGACGGAATGCATCCCGGATTCCCCTCCATGTACCGCACCATCTCGGTGTAGATCCCATCGCGAAGGTTATCGACGGCGTCGTCGGAGAGGAGCACGCTGCGCGCAAGGTCCGAGTCGCGCTTGACGAACGAGTCCAGCGCCTTGCGCACCATCGACTCAGCCAGGCTGGCCATGTAGGGGATATCAATCAAGGCGTTCACGGACGGCCCGTGCATCAGGCTGACTGCGCGCTCGGCGATGCTGACGGCCAGGTCGCCCATCCGCTCGAGGTCGTTATTGATTTTGATGGCGGCCGTGATCAGCCGCAGATCGATCGCGACGGGCTGCTCAAGCGCCAGCAGCCGCACCGCCATGTCGTCAATCTCAATCTGCATCTGGTTGACGCGCGATTCGTTTTCGAGCACCTGGTGCGCGAGATTTTCATCGCGGTCCACCACGGCGTGCACGCTGCGGTAGATGGCGGATTCCACCAGACCGCTCATCTCAAGAAGCCTGTTGCGCAACTCGTCGAGGCGCTCTTCGAAATGGCGCACGTTGTCCTTTCCCCCGGGTGTAGCGCGGCGAGGCAGAGCCGCAACCAAGCCGCAACTGGATGAAACTGTCATTCTGAGCGAGGTCGCCGCGGCGACCGAGAGAAGAATCCCCGTATTTTTTTAACGCCCGGCGAAATACCGGGATTCTTCGCGCCGCTCAGAATGACAGGTTCCAAAAAGTTTGCTGAAAAAGCAAGAAATTACGGCAGCGCAATGCAGACCTCGTTGTTGAGGTCTGTCATTTAGGGCCGTCCGCCCGCGAAAACTGATGAAACTGGCCGCGGTCCGGACAGCCCGCTCGCTTTGTATCGGGGCACGACTTCAGTCGTGCCGATTCAAGCGCAATATAAGCCTGGATGTAATGCCTCAGTTTCAGGCGCGTAGAGGCGGCTTTACGCCGCCATTTTTGGATGGCGGGATAAACCCGCCGCTACATCCACGCCCAAGACTGAGGCATTAAGCCTGGCTTTAGCCGCTGTCGTTTTGGGGCTGCTACGACAGGGGCTGAAGCCCGTTCCTTTTCGGCGGCTCTACGGCACGGCTAAAGTCGTGCCCTGATACACCGCCGCTACGTCCTTACCCGAACCGTCCGGTGATGTAATCTTCGGTTTCCTTCCGCGCCGGCTTTTTGAAGAGCGTCTCGGTGTCATTGAATTCGAGCAGCCGGCCCATGAGGAAGAACCCGGTGTGCCGCGACACGCGCGCGGCTTGCTGCATGTTGTGAGTCACGATCACCAGCGTGCAGTTCTGCTGCAGGTTGAACAGCAGGTCTTCGATTTTGGCCGTGGCAATTGGATCGAGCGCCGAGCAGGGCTCGTCGAGCAGCAGCACCTCGGGATTCACGGCCAGCGCCCGCGCGATGCATAGGCGCTGCTGCTGGCCGCCGGAGAGCGCATAGGCCGATTTGTGAAGCTTATCGGCCACTTCATCCCACAGCGCGGCGCGGCGCAGGCTGGCTTCCACCGCGTCGGCTAGCGCCCTTCCGTGCACGCCGCGGTTCGCGCGCAAGCCATAGGCCACGTTGTCGAATATGGTCTTGGGAAACGGGTTCGGCTTCTGGAACACCATGCCCACGCGCCGCCGCAGCGTGACCAGGTCCATCTCGAACGTGTCCTCGCCGTCGAGCAGGATTTCACCCTCCGCCCGGGCGTGGCGGATGGTCTCGTACATGCGGTTCAATGTACGCAGGAAGGTGGATTTCCCGCACCCTGAAGGGCCAATGAGCGCCGTAATCTGGTTCCGCGGTATGCGCAGCGAAACGTTGTAGAGCGCCTGAAGCGCGCCGTAGAAGAAGTTGAGGTCCGAGACCTGGATTTTCGCTTCAAAATCCTGGGGAGCGCTCCCGAAGGGCTCGGCGCGCCTCGCCGGTTCCATCCTCATGGCCGGGGTGCCCATCAACTAGCCTCGCTGCATCGAGCGGCGCCGGGAAAGGATCGCATGCGAACCCATGTTAACAAGAAGCACCAGCACCAGCAACACGAACCCCGCCGCCCAGGCCTGCTGCTGCCACGACTTATACGGAGAGATAGCGTAGGTGTAGATCATCACCGGCAGCGATGCAACCGGCTGCGCCCAGCCGTGCGCCCAGTATTGATTATTGAAGCTGGTGAACAGCAGGGGAGCAGTCTCCCCCGCTACTCGCGCCACGCTGAGCAGCACGCCGGTGACGATGCCCCGGAAAGCCGCCGGAATCACCACCGTGGCCACGCCCTTCCATTTGCTCACGCCCAGCGCCAGCGCGCCTTCCAGGAGAACCCCGGGAACGGCGCGCATGAACTCCTCGGTGCTGCGCACGACAATGGGGATCAGGATCACGCCCAGCGCCAGCCCGCCGGCCAGCGCCGAGAAATGGCGCATCGGGACGACGACCACGAGGTAAATAAAGATGCCTGTCACGATGGAAGGCACGCCATTCAGCAGGTCCGCCGCATACCGCACCACGAAGGAAGACGTCCTGCCGCCGAATTGCGCGAGATAGACGCCCGCCATCAGGCCCACCGGCACCCCGGTGACAATCGCCACAAGCAGCAGCTTGCCCGTGCCGGCGATGGCGTTGCCCATCCCGCCGCCCGGCTCGCCCACCGGCGCCGGAAGCCGCGTCAGGAAGTCCCAGCTCAGATAACGCCAGCCGTTCCAGGCGAGGTACGCCAGGATCGCGATGAGAATGGAAACCGTGATCAGCGCGCAAAGACCGGTGGCGCCGAGCATCACGGCGTTCACGAATTTTCGCCAGGCGGAGCGGCGGCGCATCAGTGCGCGCTCCCCGCTCGCGTGGTTGCCAGGATCAGCAGCCGCGCGAGACCGTTCAGAACGATGGTAATGACGAAGAGCACCAGCCCGAGCTCGATCAGGGACTGAAGGTAAGCCGGACTGGTGGCCTCGGTAAATTCGTTGGCGATTACGGCGGCAATCGAATAGCCCGGCTGGAACAGGGAGGCCGCAATCTGGGGCGTGTTGCCGATCACCATGGTCACCGCCATGGTCTCGCCCAG
>JBOGJW010000471.1:0-4597 GCA_050745245.1 Terriglobia bacterium
CTCCAGGGCGACGCGCGCGCGCCCGCGTGTTCCACCCAGCCTGAAAAAGCAGACGGCCCGATCTCGACGGCAACGGGTTCGGCAAGCAGATTTCGGTTTCTAACCTCCAGGCGGACGTGCCGCAGCACGAGGGGCTCGGTGAGCCCCGGAACCAGGAGCCGGTCATTGCGGAGATCGATGTTCGCTGCAAGCTGCGGCCTGGTAAAAGGCCACGCATTTCCAGCCAGCCGCAGCGTTGCGCTCGCCGTGCCGCGCGAGTCGAGCCTGTGGAGGCCGGCGGCGCCGAGCCGCTGAACTAGCCGCATCAGGTCACGCAGGCTGGCGTTTTTGGTCGAAAGCGCCAATTCGTACCGGCCAGCTTCGGGCCGCCCCGTTTCGGACCGCGTGGAACTGCCTCTGTCGGCTGATTGCGCGTGAGCCGCCGATGGCGGGGGGGAGATGAAGCCCTCCGCCACGCACTCCACGCCGGGCTCCGCGTGAAACCGTGCGGGAAGCAGCGTGAACCCGCGCGCGCTAACCCGAACTCCGGCTTCGGGAGCGAAAAATGCGGCGTTACGAAACTCCATCCTCAGCGAGTGGAGCGCGAGATAGCCTCCATATTGCCGCGCATTCAGCGGTCCCCGAATGGTAAGCAGGCCATCGACGCGGCCCGACGCAGCAACCGGCGGCGGATGTCCGGTAAGCCGCGCGATCATCGCCAGCAGGTTTTCCGCCCGGGATCGCTCGACTGCGAGCACCAGGTCAAGGCGCGGGTAGCCGGGCAGCGGGCTCATCTCGCCGGAAACGCGCACGTGTGAATCAGCGAAGGAGGCGTCCAGCCTGTGGATCAGTACGTGATGCTGCTGGCGGTTCCATGAT
Organism: Terriglobia bacterium; assembly: GCA_050745245.1. GTDB lineage: Bacteria > Acidobacteriota > Terriglobia > UBA7540 > UBA7540 > RH2-MAG17b. Next base: position 859 of record JBOGJW010000471.1, read on the forward strand.
GCGGCGAAGCTCATCCGCACCGGCATCGAACCGACGGGCGGAAGCGATTCCCAGCGGTGGAGCTGGTCGAGGCGCGCCTGGCCGTCCAGGTGAAGGTCCCGAAGCGATCCTGTGACGCGCACTGTTGCGTTGAGCAGCCCGTAGATTTCCGGATTGCGTCCGGTGATAAGCGGGATCCAGCCATACAGCAGCGAGCCGCGGGTGGAAGCGACGATCTCGAAAGGACCGCTGAAATCGCGCCCGGGTCGCCAGGTTCCGGCGACGTCGACCGAGCCCGGGGCCGGCAGCGGCAGGTCAGTGCGCATGGGCGAGGCTGCAACGTGAAAGACTACTGCGCCTAGCGCGGGGTCAAATCGAAGCCAGACCATGCTGGCGTTCAGCAGTAGCGGCTTTTTGGTGCCGTCCAGGGTGAAGTTGACCCGCGCGTCTTGCGCTTCGAGCTCGAAGGTGGCGCTGAGCGCCGGCCCCTTGCCGCGGCGGGCGCTCGCCAATGCGCTCCGCCGCTCGATGAAGTTCTGAACGTTCCACTCGCCGCGGGCGTTGCGGACGATATTCAGCGAGGGATGGTCGAGGAAAATGCGGGCGCAGTCGATGCGCGAGCGCCAAAGGCTGCGCCAGCGCAGGTCGCACTCCATGCGGCCAACGCGCGCCAGCGGCTCCGAGCCGAACCGCGGATCCTCTTCCACCAGTACGTTGTCGATTGAAAAGCCTGGGTGCGGAAGCAGGCGAAAGGTGATCGCGCCAAGCTCTACCCGGCGGCCAAGCTTGCGCTCGAGCCCTGTCTGAAGAACGCGCCGGAATCGCCCGGCATGAAAGAACGGAGGCGCGAGCCAGCCCGCCAGGATGACGCCTGCCGTGATCAATAACCATCGTCGCAGATGAAGCCGAAGTCGCATCAATGCACCAGCTTCAGCGTTCGCCGCCAGCGCGTCCGGGTGAAGAAGTGCACCAGCATAGCGAAGGTTTGTGAGGCACGATCTGAAAAAGACGTCTGCAAGTAAGATCCCGGCGCCGTCTCGTAGGACCAATAGATGACCAGCGGACGCCCGGAGACCACGTCGCGCGGCACAAACCCCCAGAACCGGCTATCCCAGCTATTCTCGCGATTGTCGCCCATAACGAAGTAACGGTCCGGCGGCACAACGAGCGCGCCGTTTTTGACGTAGCGGTCCATCGACTCCGCCCAGCTCATCGTCGATTCGGGCAGGAATTCGCCGGGCGGCGGTGGAAAATCGTCTCCCGGCCGGGGCTCGTTGGGGTAGGTGTGGTGCACGTAGGCCCCATGCAGCGCCACCCCGTTCACGTACACCTGGCGATGCTCGATTTTGATGTGGTCGCCGGGAAGGCCGATGACCCGCTTCACGAAATGAGTGCCGGGCTCCTGCTGGGCTTCTGTGGAAGGATACTTGAACACCAGAATATCGCCGTGATGAATCCGGCGATATGGCACGATATGGCGGATCCAGCCGGGCTGATCCGCAAAGCAGAACTTGTTCACCAGGAGGTGGTCGCCAATCAGGAGAGTGTCTTCCATCGAGCCGGTGGGAATCTTAAACGCCTGCACGACGAATGTTGTGCCGAACACCGCCAGGATGACGGTGATCACAAGCGACTCGAACGTATCGCGCGCGGACGATTTTCGGCGTGGTTCATTCATGTCTTTTCTACCAGCGCGTCGAGCAGGTTTTTAGCCGCTTCCTGCTCGGCGAGCTTCTTGCTTTCACCGCTTCCCCGGGCGGAAATGCCGAGCGCCCGGGCCTCCACCAGAAAAGTCTTGCGGTGCTGCGGTCCCGCTTCCTCGATCACTTCGTAGCAGACCGCGCCCCGGCCCTCCGCCTGGAGGCGCTCCTGTAGGGATGACTTGTAGTCGATGGTGAAGAGGTCGTGTTTGGCATCCTTCAGATCCGAGGGCAAAATAAACGCGGAGATAAACTCCTCCGCCGCGTGAAGGCCACCGTCGAGGTAGATGGCTGCCACCAGCGCCTCGAGCGCGTTCACGGCCAGGCGGCTCTTGAACCGGCCTCCGGTCTTTTCCTCGCCGCGCCCCAGGCGCAAATACCGGCCGAGGTCGAGCCGGGCGGCAGCCTTGCTCAGGTTCTCCGCCGCCACCAGCCGCGACCGCGCGCGCGAGAGCTTGCCCTCGGGGTGGCCGGGAAAAGCGTCAGCCAGCCTGAAGCTTACCACGAAGCCCAGCACCGCATCCCCGAGGAACTCCAGTTGTTCATTATCTCTTACCGGCCCCGAGGTTTCACGCGCGTAGGAGGAGTGCGTCAGCGCCTCCAGCAGCCACTCCGGCTTCTGGAACCGGTAGGCAATATGGTCCTGGAGCGTGTCGGTCAGCGACGAGGCCATCGTTGGAAAAATAGGATATGTGGGAGACCCGAGAAGCCAGGAACCGGGGCGGGCAGAGCGGCGGATTTGGCGGCGCCGCGGAAAATGCTCAGGTCCGGGGCGCCCGCCGGACCGCAACGGAGCAGGGCGATCACTGAGGCGGTTCCTCCTGCTTGGCCGGCGCGGAGGACTGGGCCTTCGCCTGCTGCGCCTTGAGCTGGCGAATCATATTGTCAGCGTATTTCTGCGTGAGAGTTCCCTGGCCAAGCTTCGAGGCCTGGGTGAAGGCGGCAATCGCATCGTCCATCTTATTCTCACGGGCGTAAACCTCGCCGAGGCGGTAGTAATCCTGGGCGTTGGGCTGCGGGCTGGCGACCGCGGCTTTAAATTCCGTCTCCGCCGCGCTCAGCTCCGTCGGATCGGCGGGGCCTTTGTTCAGAATCGCTTTTTCCAGGTGCGCCATACCGAGCGCCGCGTGCAACTGCGCCTGAATTACCGCTTTGGCTTTTGTGAACTGATCGGGCGTGACGTTCGGTTGCGCCTGAAGCTGAGTGAGCAGCGTGAGAGCATGCGTGGCGTCGGTTTCCGACTGGCCCAGTTGCTGGCTCTTCTGCTGCGGAGTCATTGTGCCAAGCGCCTGCGGCAGCGGAAGCAGGCTCGCCACAAGGATCAGGCTGCGCAGGTTGTCCGGGCGAAGCTTCAGGCTCTTTTCGCCGTAGCTGAGCGCTCCGCTCACATCGTTCTTCTGCTCCGACGCGCTCGCCCCGAAGAAGTACGTGTCGCTCAGCAGGGGGCTTTGCGGATACTTCTTCTCGAAGTCCTTCACCATCTGGAGCTGCTTGTCCGGGTCCATCTCCTTCTCGATCGCCATGTACGCCTGGTTCTCTTCAGGAGTGATCGCGGGCGCCGGAGGAGGCCGCCGCTCAAGACTGGGCGGCGGAGCTTGAGAGGAATTCTGCGATGGCGCGGGTTGAGCCTGCGGCTGTGAGGCCGCAGGCGCCTGCTGCTGATTGGGCTGCTGCTGATTCGAAGAGTTTGTTTGTTGCGCGCGCGCACGAGCCGGAATTGCTCCGGCCAGTAAGAATATAAGGACGAAAATCACAGTAAATCCATATGCTGTGTGTGCTCGGCTTGCTGAAACCTTCATACGTACCAGTACCTCGTTTTGTGAGCCTAACCGATAGGCATAGGCGTGTCAATCCCGCGGAACGCCCGGGGTGAGCGACATGAAAAGTCAGCCGGTAGCGCCGACCTCCGCCTTTGAGGTTGGCGGCCTTTCGTACAAGCCGCGGATCTGAGAAACGCAGGTCCGAGCTACCCCGCTTGTTGATTCTAAAGCCTTATTAGGCTTCGTTCCGCATTTTGCATCCTGCCGTAGCACCACCGTCCCGGCGGACCGCCGCGGCGG
>JBOGJW010000472.1:0-5319 GCA_050745245.1 Terriglobia bacterium
GCTGATTTCAACTTTTTTCGGGTCGGGGATCGCCGCCCACGTCAGCTTTGCGGATCCATTCTGTCCTACGGTTCAAACGGCCATGGAACGGGCGTGCGCGGGCGCCGAAGTTCCATTCCATCGCGGCGGCACGTACATTTGCATCGAGGGACCGGCATTTTCCACCAAGGCCGAGTCGAACGCGTATCGCTCCTGGGGCATGGATATCATCGGTATGACCAACCTCCAGGAGGCGAAGCTCGCGCGAGAAGCCGAAATCTGCTACGCCACGCTCGCCATGGTCACCGACTACGATTGCTGGCACCCCGGCCATGACGCCGTGACCGTGGAGCAGATTTATGAAGCGCTCCAGCGCAATGCGGAAAACGCGCGGAAGATCATCCGGCTGGCAGTTCAGCAATTGCCGGCCGAGCGAACGTGCAAGTGCGGCTCGGCGCTGAAGCACGCGTTTATTACGGATCGGAAGATGATCCCGCCCCCGGCAAAAAAGAGGCTTCGGCTGCTGGTGGGAGAATATCTTAAAGACAGTGGCAAGTAGCAAGTGACGAGTGGGAGAACAGTGAGATATGCCGTTGCTGGTGGTGGGTTCGGTAGCCTTTGACAGTATTCGAACGCCGTACGGCCATGCTGAGGAGATTGCCGGCGGCTCGGCGACGTACTTTTCCGTGGCTGCGAGCTACTTCGCCCCGGTGAACGTGGTGGCGGTGGTTGGGGAAGACTTCGGCGACGCGCAGATGCAGATCTTTCGCGGCCGCTGCATTAACACGCAGGGTCTCGAAAAGGCGTCCGGCAAAACGTTTCGCTGGCGCGGCGCTTACACGGGGGTGATGGATGAAGCGCGCACGCTCGAGACGCAGCTCAACGTGTTCCAATCGTTCGCGCCTAAAATTCCCGCCGCCTATCTCGAATCCGAATTTGTGTTTCTCGGCAATATCGATCCCGCTCTGCAACTGCACGTTCGCAAGCAGCTTCCCAACGCGCGGCTCGTCGCCTGCGACACGATGAATTACTGGATTCAGGGCAAGCCCGAGGAGCTGAAAAAAACATTGGCCGCGGTCGACGCGCTGGTGATCAACGAGGGCGAAGCGCGGATGCTTTCCGGCAGCGAGAACCTGCGCCGGGCCGCGGCGGGAATTCAGCAGCTGGGCCCCGGCATTCTGATCGTGAAGCGGGGGGAGCACGGGGCTTGCCTCTTCAAGGATCACTCGATCTTCTTTGCCCCGGCGTTCCCGCTGGAGCAAGTGCATGACCCGACCGGCGCGGGGGATACATTTGCTGGCGGCTTCATGGGCTACCTGGCTCGGACGGGCGACCTTTCGGAGCCCGCGCTGCGCCGCGCCCTCGTCTATGGGTCCGTGATGGCGAGCTTCGCGGTAGAGGAGTTCGGCCTCTCGCGCCTGCTTCGCATTCAGCCGGAGGAGATAGAGACTCGGTTTAAAGAATTCAAGGCAATGACGAATTTTGACGTCTGAAGACTGTGAAACAAACGCGGGCGCAATTGGAGAGTGCTTCTTCGGCTTCTGAGCATTCCGTCCGACCGCCTGTCGTCCAACTCTCCGCCCGCGCCCGTGCCGTCGTTTGGGCGGCGATCATCGCCGCCGATCTCGGCGGCCTCTGGTTCTTCGAATCGCACGGCCTCAGCAACATCTACGGCGACGGCCTCGTGCACGTGGAAGGCGCCCGCCGGATTTTCGATTCGCTTAGCCCCGGCCTCGCCCAGATTGGCAGCGTGTGGCTTCCCCTGTTTCACCTTTTAGCCGCGCCGCTCGCCCTGAATGGCACGCTGTGGCGCACCGGGCTTGCCGGGAGCCTGGTCTCGGCGGCGGCGTTTGCGCTCTCCGCGTGGCTGCTCTTCCGGCTGTCAGTTGAAATGAACCGGGCGCTCGCGGCGGGCGTGGTAACGCTGGTCTGTTTTCTTCTCTCTCTAAACTTGCTTTATGCGGCTGCGGCGCCGCTAACAGAGCCTTTGGCAATTTTCTGGACCGTACTGGTTATTTTCGTATTATTCAGGTTTGAGCAATCGGGTAAAACCGCTACTGTCGCCTGGGCGGGCGTGGCCGCCTTCTTCGGCACGCTCACGCGCTACGATGGCTGGTACCTGCTTCCCTTCGCCGCGTTGTTCGTTCTGCTGTGCCGGCGCCGGGGCTGGATCGAGCGGGCGGGCCAGGCGTTGCTGCTCTGCCTCATCGCCGCCTTCGGGCCGCTGCTCTGGCTTCTGCACAATGCGCGCCGCTATCATAACGCGCTGCAATTTTATGACGGCCCCTACTCCGCGCGTGCCATCTACGCGCATCAGCTTGCCACCACCGCCTTCCGTTATCCTACCGACGGAAGCCTGTGGCTTTCCGTGCATTATTATGCTGCGGACTTGAAGCTGGTATTTGGAGCGTGGCCGCTCGAGCTCGCCGCCCTGGGCTTTCTCGCCTGGATGCTCACGGGGCGGCTGCGCGGCCGGCGCGCCGCGGCGCTCCTGTTCCTCGTGCCGCTGCTCTTCTACACGCATTCGCTTGCCTACGGCAGCGTTCCACTCTACGTGCCCGCGCTTTTTCCTCATACGTACTACAACCTGCGTTATGGTTTGGAGATGGCGCCCGCCGTGGCGCTCTTCCCAGGCTTTCTCATGGCGCCAGGCTTGGGTCAGAGGAGGCGCCACGTCGTGCTTGGGGTGATCTGCGGGTTGCTGGTCTTTCAAGCCGTTCTGATGGGCTGGCATGGCGCCCGCCGCCTGCCGCTGGTCCGCGAGGGACTCCTGAACACGCCGTGCAAAACGCCCGCCGCGCTGATGGTGACGCACTTCTTCCGCCAGCGATATGACGGCCAGCCTATTCTACTCTCCTCGGGCGAGTGGCCGTGCCTGATGCCGGCGCTCGGAATCCCTTATCGCAAAACCATCTCCAACGCCAACCGAACATACTGGCGGCAGCTTCGATTCGGGGCGGCGCGATTCGCCGGGTGGATTATCCGCAAGCGCGGCGATTCTGTCGACGGCCTCATGCGCGCGTTTCCAAAAGCCTTCGAGCGATTTCAACTCGTGAGCGAGAAGACACTCCCGCATGGCGAAAGCGTGTTGATTTATCAGCGCAGGGCGGCAGAGCCGCAAGCAAACACGCTGTCGTTCTGAGTGAGCGCAGCGAGCGAAGAATCCCTGCATTCTTTGAAGTCGCGCGAAATACGGGGATTCCTCGCTGCGCTCTGCATGACACACGGCGGTAAATCCTTGGTATTCAGCAAGCCGGAATCTCGCTTCCGGCGCCGCGTGTCATGCCCAACATTGGCAGCCGAAGGCTGTGGACGCTCAGAATGACAAGCTGAATTCATCATTCCCCATTTGCCGATGATTGACTTTGCCGGTCGCGCGCCGCAAAATGGGACATTCATTGTCCTCTCTTTTCGTTCGCCCTGCCTGATCGGGAAATCCCATGGCCAGCACGAAAACCGCGCTCTTTGTAACCTGCCTGGGTGACCAGTTCTTTCCGGGTGTTGGCGAGTGCGCGGTGAGGGTGCTGCGAAAGCTGGGCGTGGAGGTCACCTTTAATCCCGCCCAGACCTGCTGCGGCCAGCCTGCGTTTAACACTGGATATCGTGACGAGGCGCGCGAAGTGGCGTCGCGCGTTCTGGACCTCTTCGACGACGCGGAATACGTGGTCGCGCCCTCCGGCTCATGTTCCACTATGATTCGCGTGTTTTATCCCGAGCTCTTCGAGGGCGATCCCGCGCGCCTCGCGAAGGCTCGCGGACTTGGCGAACGCTTTTACGAATTTTCCGAATACCTGGTGAAAGTGCTCGGCGTCAAAGACGTGGGCGCCCGGTTTCCGCATCGGGTTGCCTATCACGATTCGTGCCACCTGCTGCGGGAGCTGCACGTATCGGAAGAGCCTCGGCTGCTGCTCCGGGCGGTCAGCGGTATCGACCTGGTTGAGATGCAGGATCACCGGCTCTGCTGCGGTTTCGGCGGGACGTTCTCCGTGAAGTTTCCCGAAGTTTCCGTGGCGATGGGGCAGGACAAGCTGCGAGCCGCGGCCGAGGCTGGCGCAGAGTACCTGGTCGCAAACGATTCGGGCTGCCTGATGCACCTGGCCGGCATTATTCGCCGGGAAGGCTTACCCCTCAAGACCAAGCACCTCGCGGAAGTGCTCGCGGCCACCGAATAGGGACCGCTGTAGCGGCGATGTTCCCATCGCCGAAATGTCTAAAAGTAAAGGGCGGCGTGAGGACACCGCCGCTACAACACCCATGAGCGAAACGGGCATTCAGAGCGCGCAGATTCACGAGCGGGGCGATGAGACTCTCCATAACCCGCATCTGCAGGCGGCTTACCGTTCCTCAACGCTGCGGCTTTACACTCACCGGCTGGAAGCGATCCGCGAAGTTCCCGGATTCGAGGCGCTGCGCGAGCGCGGGCGAGCCATCAAGCGCGACGTGATGGACCACCTCGGCGACTACCTAACCCAGTTTGCGGAGAGCGTCGAGCGGCGCGGAGGGCAGGTCCACTGGGCGCCGGACGCCGCCGCCGTTTGCGACAGGGTGCTCGAAATCGCGTGGAAAGCCGGCGCGAAAGAGTTCGTCAAATCCAAAACAATGGTGGGGGAAGAGGTTGAGCTGAACGGCTTTCTCGAATCACGCGGTCTTCGCGGCATTGAGACGGATCTGGGCGAGCTCATCATCCAGCTTGCCGGCGAGCGCCCTGCGCACATCGTGGCGCCGGCGATTCACAAGACGCGGCAGGACGTCTCTGACCTTTTCACGGCCCAATTCCATTCCGAGCGCACCACCGAGCCTGAGCGCCTCACGGCTATCGCGCGCCGCGCTTTGCGCGAAGCGTTTTCACGCGCCGAGATGGGACTGACGGGCGCCAATTTCGCCGTGGCTGACACCGGCGCTCTCGTGCTGGTGGAAAACGAAGGCAACATCCGATTCTGCACCACCTCCACTCGCGTCCACGTAGCGCTGGTGGGAATCGAGAAGATCATTCCGCGCTTCGAAGATCTGGCGGTTTTTCTGAGGCTGCTGGGGCGGTCCGGGACGGGCCAGAAGCTCACCGCCTATACCTCGATCCTTACCGGCCCGCGCCGCCCGGGGGAAGACGGCCCCGACGAATTCCACGTGGTACTGGTGGACAACGGCCGCACCACCGCGCTTGCCGACGAGAAGATGCGCGAGTCGCTTTATTGCATCCGCTGCGGCGCCTGCCTCAACGCCTGCCCGGTTTACCGGAAGATCGGCGGCCACGCGTATGGCTGGGTCTATAGCGGGCCGATTGGCGCCCTGATTACCCCCGAGTTCAAAGGCATTGGCGCGGCGCGCGAGCTGCCGTTTGCG
>JBOGJW010000473.1:0-4683 GCA_050745245.1 Terriglobia bacterium
TTTTTGATGACTGGTATTGCTTCCGAGGCAATCCTGATCTGGGCGAACAGCGCGCCTTCCGTGAGTGGGCGCAGTCGAAGCCGGAGTGGTATTTTACCGAGTATCAAAAGGAGGGCCCGAGTCGAAACAGCTTCATCGTGAGCCGCAAGGAACCAGTGACAAGCGGCGAGGTGCCGGGGAACAGGGAGCAGGGAGCAGGGAATAGGGAACAGGCGGTGATATAGGCGCGAAGCGGATTCCCGCTCCCCGCCTGCGCGGAGGACGAGTTTCGCGGGAGTGAGATGTCCGCTTCGAGTTATCTTCCCTGTTTCCTATTCCCCATGCACTGTGCTACGTTGGGGAACTCAGGTCACGTTGTTCTTTCAGCGAGCCGGCGAATGATCCAGATGTATTCGGGGCGCGCACCTCGCGTCGCGCCATCGGCATTTGTCGCGCCCAGTGCGGACCTGATCGGCGATGTCGAAATCGGTGAGGATGCGAGCGTCTGGTTTCAGTGTGTGCTGCGCGGGGACATCGAAATGATTCGCGTCGGCGCCGGTAGCAATATTCAAGACGGCTCGGTGGTGCACACGGACGCGGGCGCTCCGGCACTGATTGGCGAACAGGTCACGGTGGGTCATCGCGCTGTGATCCACGGCTGCACGATTGACAGTCATTGTCTGATCGGCATGGGTGCTATCATTCTCAGCCGCGCGCGGATCGGCGAGGGTTCGATCATCGCGGCAGGATCGGTGGTTCTGGAAGGCGCGGTGATTCCGCCTCGCAGTCTTTATATGGGCGTGCCGGCGCGCTTCCGGCGCGAGCTGGACGAAGCGGATCGCGCCTTCATCGATGCCCATGCGGCGCACTACGTCCATTACAGAGAGCTCTACCTTGGCGGAAGGGTATAGAGCCTGTGTGATAATTGCCGCTGTGGCGGCGGCCTGCACCCGCCGGTCTTTACTTTTGAACTGAATTCGGCGTTCATGAGAGCCGTTACCGCGCAAAGCCGCAGTTCTCACACAGAGTCTATGATCCCCGCCGCACTCCCGTATGCCGCAACCTGCTGAATTGATCCGCGCTGTCAAAGGCGCGCGCGACCTTCTGCCGCCTGAAACTTCGCTCTGGCAGCACATCGAGGACGTCTGTCGGCGCATCTTTTCGGCCTATGGATTCGACGAGATCAGGACACCGGCGCTCGAGCACACCGCTCTTTTCGCGCGCAGCGTCGGCGCCGAAACGGATATCGTCTCGAAGGAGATGTATACTTTCACCGATCGCGACAATGAATCGCTCACGCTCCGTCCGGAGGCCACCGCTAGCGTGGTCCGCGCCTGCATCGAGCGCGGCCTCTTCAATGAAGGGCGCATCCAAAAACTTTACTATCTGGGTCCGATGTTCCGGCGCGAGCGCCCGCAGAAGGGACGCTACCGGCAGTTTTACCAGATTGGGGCGGAGGCGCTGGGCTCCGATCACCCGCTCATCGACGCGGAAGCGATTGAGATGCTCATGCTGCTGGCCGAGCGGCTCGCTCTGACGGACACCGCGCTGCTCGTCAATTCCGTGGGATGCGCGCGCTGCCGCCCGGAATACCTTAAGCTGCTGCGGCGCGCGCTGGAAAATTCAAAGGCGCGGATGTGCGCGGACTGCCAGCGGCGCGCGGAAACCAATCCGCTGCGTGTCTTCGACTGCAAAGTTGAAGCGGATCAGCCGGTTATCGCGGCGCTGCCGAGCATTCTCGACAATCTCTGCCCAGAGTGCCGCCAGCACTTCGACTGCGTTACGGGCGAGCTTCGCCGGCGTGGCATTGCGTACGAGATTACGCCGCGCCTCGTCCGAGGCCTCGATTATTACACTCGCACCACGTTCGAGATCGTCAGCGGCAAGCTGGGCGCTCAGAACGCGCTTGCCGGCGGCGGCCGCTACGATGGTCTTTCGGAGCTGCTGGGCGGACCGCCCGCGCCCGGCTTCGGCTTCGCGATCGGCGAGGATCGCCTGGAGCTCGCGGTAAGCGAATCGGGCGAGTGGAAGGCCGAGCCGCGCCTCGCCGCATACGTCGCGTGGATGGGCGAGCCGGCGCTTACCCCCGCGCTCGACCTGGTGCGCGGGCTGCGCCGCGAGGGCCTTAGCGCTGAGATGTCAGTCGAGCCGGCCAAGCTCAAAAGAATGCTGGGCATAGCCAACCGCTACCGGGCGCGCTTCGCCGTCATCATCGGCGAAGCCGAGCTGGAGCACGGACGCTGCCAGGTGAAAGACATGGACACCGGCCAGCAAGAGGAAGTGGAGTTGACCGCGGTTGCCGACTTCTTGAAGCGGCGGCTTCGGGCGAGCAGTCTGCAATCGACTTGAGCGAAGCGGCTGTTTCAGCGGGTAGCGCCGGCGTCCCGCCGGCATTTGAAAATGGCACAAGCCAGCGAGTCGCTGGCGCTACATCAAGTCCGGGGAGCTTCGGGCACTAACTCGCTTTGTTACTTCAATGAAACTTGACCTTTTGGGAAATCGCGAGCGGACGCACTACTGCGGTGAGCTGCGCGAGTCGGATGAGGGGCAGAAGGTGTTCCTCGCCGGCTGGGTAGCGCGGCGGCGCGATCTGGGGAGCCTCATCTTTCTCGACCTCAGGGACCACACCGGCGTTACGCAAATTGTATGTAACCTTGAGCGCAGCCCGGAGGCGCACGCCAGGGCCGGCGAGGTGCGGCCAGAATTCGTCCTGGGCGTTGAGGGTGAGGTGGTGCGGCGCGACCCGGCGACAGTGAACGCGCAGAGTCCCACCGGCGCGATCGAGGTACAAGCGCGCAAGCTGCTGTTGCTGAACGAGTCGAAGACGCCGCCCTTTCCACTCGACGACGAGACGCGAACCGCCGAAGAGACGCGGCTGCGCTACCGGTATCTTGATCTTCGCCGCGCCGGGATGCAGCGCAATATTCGGTTGCGGCACCGCGCCAGCCTTACCGTGCGCGAGCACATGAGCCAGCACGGATTCGTCGAAATAGAAACCCCGTTTCTCACCCGCTCCACGCCCGAGGGCGCGCGGGATTACCTGGTGCCCAGCCGCGTGCATCGCGGACGGTTTTATGCGTTGCCGCAGTCGCCACAGCTTTTCAAGCAGATTCTGATGATTGGCGGCTTCGACCGCTATTTTCAGATTGTGCGCTGCTTCCGCGACGAAGACCTCCGCGCGGACCGGCAGCCCGAATTCACACAAATCGATATCGAGATGGCATTCCCTCAGCGGGCCGCGCTGTTCGGCATTATTGAAGAGCTGATGCAGAAGCTTTTCACGCTGGCCGGCGCGAGCGTGCCGCGGCCGTTTCCGATCCTCCCTTATGACGAGGCGATGGAGCGCTACGGTTCGGACAAGCCGCACACCGGATTCGGGCTGGAATGGAAGCGCGTGGAGTTACCTGCCGGAGCCGAGGAAAAGATTGGCGCCGGCAGCGCGCCGAAGGCGATGCGAGTGCCGAAAGGCGCGCCGATCAGTCGCAGCCAGATTGACCGGCTGCAGGAGATCGCGCGGGCGAATGGAGTCGATTGGTTCAGCACAATCAAGATCACGGACGCAGGGCTGCAATCGCCGCTGGTAAAATCTCTCGGGGAGGACACGGTGAGCGGCATCGCCGGCGCCTCAGGAGCAGAGGCGGGCGACCTCGTGCTTCTGCTCGCGGCGAAGCCCGGCTCAGGCGGCGCTGCCCACCGGCGCTTGGATGAGGCCTCCGGCCCAATTCGCCTCGAGCTCGCACGCAAGCTCGAACTCATCAAGCCCGGCAAATTGCACTTCGTCTGGGTTGCCGATTTTCCAATGTTCGAGTACGACGAGAAAGAGGGCCGCTTCGCAGCGATGCACCATCCCTTCACGTCGCCGCGCGAAGGGGACCTCGGCATCCTGGAGTCCGACCCCGCGAGCGTGAAGGCGCGCGCCTACGACCTTGTCCTGAACGGTTCTGAGATCGGCGGCGGCTCCATCCGAACGCACCGGCGCGATCTCCAGCAGCGCGTGTTTCAGGCGCTTGGCATGACGCCGGAAAAGGCGCGCGAGCGCTTCGGATTCTTCCTGGACGCCCTCGACTACGGCACTCCGCCCCACGGCGGCATCGCTTTGGGTTACGATCGGATTATCGCGCTGATGGCCGGGGAATCGAACATTCGCGAGGTGATCGCGTTTCCCAAAACCGCCAGCGCCACGGATGCGATGTGCGATGCACCATCGGTTGTGGAGCCGGAGCAGCTTAAAGAACTCGGGCTGAAAATTCAAGACTGAATACTACATCGGCGTAATGCCCCGGAAGGCTCGGGCGCGCAGAGGCGGCTTTACGCCGCCAAGTTCGGGTGGCGGGATAAACTCGCCGCTACCCTTGCGACTGAGCCTGGTGAGGCATTACACAGCAGCGGAAGCGAGGAAAATATGAGACTAAAAGGCAAAGTGGCAATTGTTACAGGTGGCGCTGCGGGCATCGGGCAGGCCACAGCGCAGCTTTTCGGCGAGGAAGGCGCAAAGGTGCTGATTGCTGATGTGGATGCTCAAGAAGGCGAACAGACCGCGCGCGGGATCCAAGGGCAGGGCGGCTCGGCGCATTTCGTCCACGCCGACATCTCGAAGGAAGCCGATGCCCGGCGAATTTCCGAGGCGGCGCTCCAGGCGTTCGGCCGCGTCGATATCCTGGTGAATAACGCGGCCGTTTTCGTGCTGAAGGGTTTTGACGCGAC
>JBOGJW010000474.1:0-11215 GCA_050745245.1 Terriglobia bacterium
CGCTTTGAGATCGGCCTGCCGCGCCTCGAGCCGTTCGTTCACGCGCTGTTTGGAACCGTGCACGGGAGAGAATACAGTGCTACTGGCTGCGCGCTATCGGGTTCGGGTTGTCCGTCGCAGTTTGAAACCACGGAAAACGCCTTTGGCATGGCCTTCGGCGGCGGGCTGAATGTTAAAGCAACACACCATATGTGGATCCGGCTTCTTCAAGTGGATTACGTCCGCGCCCAGTTCAGCAATCATCCTCAGAACGACGTCCGATTTTCCGCGGGCCTCGTGCTGCGCTTCGGAAGCTGGTGAAGGCGTCCGGAAAGCCCGATCTCTCCGCTGATTTCGAGTTTACTTTTGTACGTGAATAGCGTACATAATAACGCGATATGCGTACACTGCCGAGCATTGATGCCTTGTTTCCAAGGACCCGCCAGGTGATTCTCGCAGCTACCCTCGGCCAGCCTGGCCGCTGGTGGTACATGCGGGAACTCGCGAGACACCTGCGGCTTGCGCCGTCGAGCTTACAACGCGAGCTGGGTTCACTGGTTCGGGGAGGAATCCTTCACGAAAGGCGCGACGGGAAGCACGTCTACTTTCGGGCCGCCGTGGATTCGCCCATATTCCAAGAACTTCACGGGCTCGTCCTGAAGACGGTAGGGCTCGTCGGCGTGGTCCGCGAAGCGCTGAAGCCCGTGGCAGATCGCATCGAATGGGCCTTCGTCTACGGCTCGGTAGCGCGCGCGGCGGAGCATTCTGCCAGTGATGTGGACCTCATGATCATCGGTCGCGCCGGACTTGCGGACGTATCAAGTCCGCTTCGCAAAACCGAGCGATTGCTTGGCCGGGCCGTGAACCCGATCACATATACACCCGAGGAATTTGCCGCGAAGATTAAATCAAACCACCATTTCATCACCACAGTCATGCGCTCGAAAAAAATGTTCATCTTGGGGGATCCGCGTGAGTTTGGCCGCACTTTTGGCAAGTAAGCGCCTGGAGCGGCATTCGACGAACTTGAGCGAAGTCGCGGATCTGCGCAAGCTGATTGCGCGCGACATGGCGGACGCCTCTGTGCCCGGCTTGTCTGCCGACCGCACATTCGCCACCGCTTACAACGCGGTTCTGCAGCTATCCAAGATGGCCCTTGCCTGCGCCAGCTATCGAGTCTCCTCGTCACTGCCGGGTCATCACCAGACCACATTGGAAACGGCCGGTTTCGTAATCGGCCGCGCGGCTCGTCAATTGACCGATTATTTCGAAACGTGCCGGAGAAAAAGAAACATGATCGATTATGATTCCGCCGACGTTATCACGGAATCTCAAGCAGCGGAATTAGTTGAAAAGACGGCGCAGTATCAAGAGATGGTCGAGTGCTGGATTGCCAAGAATCATCCGAAGTACAGAGCATAACCCGTGTGGGCGAAAGGCGTTTCCGTCGAACGTCAACTTCGCCGCCCCTGTGATGCTGTGATAATATGGCCCCTCTTTTACTGCCGTCCCGGATCAGGTAATCGACGCAGCTCACGGGCTGCGGCCGCCAAATCATAGGAGGCGCCAGAATGCGAGAATCTTATCTTCACCTCTTTAAGAGAGCCATACGAATAAGCGCAACGGCGGGGCTCTTTACGATCTTCGCCGTGACTCTGTGCCTGGGGCAATCGAACCTCGCCTCCATCAGCGGCGTGATAACGGACCCGCAGGGTGCGGCGGTGCCGCAGGCGGCAGTATCGATCCTGAATACCGCAACGGGCGTGCGCACGGCCACGAAGACGAATTCCGCGGGCTTCTACGCGGTTCCAAATCTGCCCGTCGGGAGTTATAGCATGACGGTAGACCATCCCGGTTTCAGGCGCTACGTGCGCCAGGGGATTGTCCTGAGCACCGGCCAGACGCTGGGCCTGGACGTTCGGCTCCAGCTCGGAGCGGTAACCCAGACGGTCAGCGTGACGGGGGCTGAGCCGCTCATCCAGACGCGGACCTCGGACATCGGCAACGTGGTCACCTCCCAAAGCGTCGAAGCCTTGCCGCTGGCCAACCGCCGCACGCTTAACCTTGTTGAGCTGAGCGGGGCGGCGGTGTTTGTAAAGTATTCGTCGATCATCGGCAACGCCAACCCGGATTTTAGTCTTGCCGGCGGACGCACGGAGAGCCAGATGGCCTGGCTTGACGGGGCCGATATCCAGAACATGCGCGTGGGACTCGGACAGATTAACCTCGATCCGCCCGTGCAGGCGATTCAGGAAGTGAAGGTGCTGGAGAACAATTATTCCGCGCAATACGGCGGCTCGGCCGACGGCGTGATCGTGGAGACGACGAAGTCCGGCACAAATCAGTTCCACGGCAGCGCGTATGAATACTTCCGCAACGATGCTTTGGATGCTGCCGGCTTTTTCGCGCCCGTCGAGAGCGGGAAGAAGCTCAAGCCGGAGCTTCGGTACAACCTGTTCGGCGGCACACTGGGCGGCCCCATTCAGCACGACAAAACCTTCTTCTTTTTCTCATACGAAGGCGGCCGGCTAAAGCAAGGCGCGACGGACACGCTGACCGTGCCCAGCGTGCTTCAGCGCAGCGGTGATTTTTCCCAAACGGTCAATGCCAAGGGCCAGTTGATTCCGATTTACGATCCCAGCTCCACCCGCCTCGTGAACGGCAGTTACGCTCGAACGCAGTTTCCACGCAATGTGATTCCCACGGCCGATCTCGACCCGGTCGCCGTCAAGGTGATGACCTATTATCCGCTGCCCAATCTGACAAGCCTGACCGGTGGAAACAATTTCGCGGGCAACTACGTCCAGGGCACGACGGGCAATTTCTACCTGATTAAAATCGATCACGTCTTCAGCGAGAAGGACAGGATCAGCGGCTGGTACGTCAGCGATGACACCTCCCCGAACAACACCAGCGTATTTCCCGTTCCTGCCGCGGACTCCCAGAATTTCAGCATCAATAACATTCACTACGGATACGCTTCGTGGTTTCACATCCTCAGTCCAACTCAGGTGAACAACCTCTCCTTCGATTACAACTACCGGGTGTTCCATAATCTTACCTTCGGGCTCGGCGACGATTACCCTTCGAAGCTCGGCCTCATGGGCGTGCCTGAGAACGCCTTCCCGAAATTCGCTCCGGCCGGGTTTGCTCAACTCGGCTCAAACCAGCAGGAGCGGCGGCAATATCCCATCATCGCGGAGACCGTGCAGGACAATTTTTCGTGGATCAAGGGCCGGCATGCGCTAAAGTTCGGTTTCCAAGAAACCAAATCCGTCAACGACGATGTCCTCCTGAACTCGGTCTCCGGCGCGTTCAGCTTCTCCACCCAGCCAACCGGGCTGCCCGGCAACGCCGCCACGGGGAGCGGGCTCGCTTCGCTGCTGCTCGGCTTTCCCACGAACTTTTCCGAGGTCGCCACCGAAAAGCTTGACCGCTACAGCTATTACCTTGCCGGTTTTGCGCAGGATGACTGGACGGTGAGAACCAGCCTTACGCTCAACCTCGGATTGCGCTGGGAAACCGATACTCCGATCCGGGACACGAATAACCGCATGAGCGGCTTCGATCCGACGGAGATCAACCCCGTCTCCGGAACGCCCGGCGTGGTGAAATTTATGGGATTGAATGGCTGGCCCACAAGCCCGTACGGAGGGCGCTGGGACAATCTGGGACCGCGCTTTGGGTTTGCCTGGAAGCCCTTTCACTCCGGCAGCACGGTGGTGCGCGGAGGCTATGGCGTCTTTTACGCGCATCCCTTTGACGAAGGCGTGCCGGACTCGGCGGCGCTCGGCTTCAGCGTCTCCGCCAATCTTGTGAGCCCGGATAATGGCATCACAGCGCCCTTTTACCTGCGCAATGGCGTTCCTGTCTCGGCGACAGCCCCGGCGCTCAATGATTCCTTCGGCGCGGTTCCCGTCGGTAAGGGGCCGAACACGGCGGTGACGTTCTACGAGCAGAACCGGCCCACGGGCACTTCGCAGCAGTTCAACCTGGGCGTTCAGCGCGAGCTGCCGCGAAACATGATGCTTGAAGTGACGGTGCTCGGGAACGTCGCCGGCAATCTGCCGAACCCGGACATGCCGATCAATCAGATTGCGCCGTCGATCCTGGGGCCGAAAACGGACACGCAGTCCTTCCGGCCGTTTCCTCAGTTCAGCGATGTGAGCGTGCTGGCACCGCCGCTCGGCATCTCAAACTATTTCGCTGGGATGGTGCGCGTCGAGAAGCGCTTCTCGCACGGCTTCACTTTTCAAGCGAACTACACCTACTCCAACTTTCTTGATAACAGCGACCACGGGGGCGCTGTGGCCGGCAATCAGGCGGGATATTCCAATTTTTACGACCGCAATGCCGATTATGGGCCGTCGGCCAACCGAGTCGCCCATCATCTCGTCTTCGACTGGGTTTACGAGCTGCCGTTCGGGACGGGGAAACGGTGGCTCGCCACCAGCCCGCTCTGCTACTTGGCCGGAGGCTGGAGGCTCGGCAACGTGACTACGATTCAGTCCGGCTCACCGTTCACCGTGACCGCACTCACGAATACCACGAACTCGTTTTCCGCCGGCTCGCTGCGGCCCGACCTGCTTCAGAACCCGAACCTGCCAGCCGGTCAGCGTTCCATCGCGCGGTGGTTCAACACCGACGCCTTCGCTCAGCCAGCCGGTTTCCAGTTTGGCAACGAAGGCGCCGGCGTGCTGGAAGGGCCCGGATACGTGGATTTCGATTTCTCGTTGATGCGGGACTTTCACCTCACCGAACGGGTCAGGCTCCAGTTCCGCGGTGAATTTTTCAACACGTTCAATCGCACCAACCTCGATATTCCGGGCGCTTCCTTCGGCGCGCCGAGTTTTGGCGTGATTAGTCTCTCTGGTCCGGCACGCGTGATCCAATTGGGCGCGCAAGTCACGTTCTGATCGTGGCAGCGCGGACCTGTGGTTTTCGGGTCCGCGGCTTTCACTAAAAAATGAAACGCCGGGAATTCATCACCGGGCTTGGGGCTGGCGCCGCCAGTCTTGGCGCGCTCGCACGCAGCGCGCGACCTGCCGAACCAGAGCGTCCGAACGTGCTGCTGATCCTTCCCGATGAGTGGTGCGGGCAGGCACTCGGCTGCATGGGCAACCACGACGTGCGCACGCCGAACCTCGACAGGCTCGCCTCGGAGGGCATTCTCTTTGAAAACACGCTCGCCAACACCCCGGTCTGCTGCCCGGCGCGCGCAAATCTCCTGACGGGGACTTACACCAGCACCAATGGCATGGTGGCGAACGACCTGCGGCTTGCCGAATCGCGCGGCGCGCTGGGCGACCTGTTTGGCAGGGCGGGGTATCGCACGGCGTACATCGGCAAATGGCACCTGGATGGAGGGCCGCGCCTTCCCGGCTTTATCCCGCCCGGCGCGCGCCGCCACGGGTTCCAGACGTGGGCAGCCAACGAGTGCTGGCACAACTATTTTTACGGGTGGTATTTTCGCAATACGAATTCGCCCATCATTACCACGAAATATGAGCCCGAGGGCTGGACCGATCTCGCCATCGAATTCCTGCGCGAGCAGCGGAACGCGGCGGGGCCCTTTTTCTTGATGATGGCGGTTGGCGCGCCGCACGATCCGTACATCGTTCCCGAAGAATATCTCAAGATGTACAATCCCGCGTCCCTCACGATGCGGCCGAATTGGGTTGAGGGAGTTCCGCGCGCGGGCCGCAAGGATATTGCCGCCTACTACGCCGCGATTACGGCGATTGATGATCAGATCGGCAGGATCGCAGCCGTGCTGCGGGAGTTGGGGCTCGAAGAAAACACGATCGTACTCTTCACGTCGGACCACGGCAACATGCTGGGATCGCAGCGCAAGATCCTGAAGCGCAAGCCGTGGGAAGAATCCATCCGGGTGCCGGGCATCTTCAGATACCCGAAGCGGATTAAGCCGGGCAGCCGCAGCAGTGTCCTTCTTTCGCACGTGGATCTCGCGCCGACGCTGCTGTCGCTCTGCGATATTCGCATCCCCGCCGGGATGCAAGGCTCGGACCTCGCGCGCGTTGTTAGGGGAGAACAGGCGTCAGGTCCCGCGTCTGCATTCTTCCAGATCTTCGGCCCGTATCACGCGGGAGGCGTGCGCGCGGGATGGCGCGCCATCCGGACTGAGCGCTACATGTACGCGCGATGGCAATCGGGACCGTGGCTTATGTATGACCTTCAGGCGGACCCCTACGAGATGAAGAATCTCGTTGCCCCGGCGGCGGCGCGCTCGATTCGCAGCGAGCTCGATAGCGAGCTGCAGCAATGGATGAAGCGCATCGGCGACTCCTGGAAGCTCAACTGGACGGCGCCCGTGGAAGACGCCGGGAGGCTCTACAATTACCGCACGTTTTATACAGTCGCCGAGTACCTGCAATGGGCCAATCGTCACCCGAACCTCGCCAACCTTCCGGCGTAGCGCGGACCTCCGTTTTCGAGGTCCGCGGTCTTTCTTTACACAAAAGCCGAGTGTAGCCGCTGCCGTACTCCCGCTGAAATTCGGTTGCGGCCTTTACCGCGCTGGATTGCAACAGCGTAATTTGTTACGTTTTTAGCAAACATTTTGGAGCCTGTCATTCTGATCCCGCGGGGTGGGAGAAGAATCCCGGTATTTCGCTGGGCCTTAAAAATACGGGGATTCTTCGCTCGGTCGGCGCGGCGACCTCGCTCAGAATGACAATATGTTTGGTTGCGGTTCTGCCGCGCTGCGCTGACCGCTCACGACCAGGCTGAATTCGTGCGGACCGCCCGTCAATTCTCCGGCACGGGGAATTCATCTCCCGTATCGCTGATCCACTGCTTCAGCCGAGCGATCAGCCGCTTGCGCTCGGCTCGATATTTGTTGTAATGCGCCATGTTCACCTGCTCGTAAGGATCATCGTTGAGGTTGAACATCAGCCAGGACGTATTCGGCAGGCAGGCATATTTCCAGCCATCCCGGGTGACGAGCCCGCGCCAAGGAAGATTGATGCAGCCACCCTGGATTCCCGCTTCCGCGTTCTTAATCCTTTCAACAAGCGTGTTCGCTGGTTCGACCGGGCCAAAGAATCCCGGCGGGACGACCTGTTCCAGGTAGGCCGAGTCCGGCTCGCTTTCCCGGGGCCGGCTGGCAAGGCGGTAGTGCGAGTAGTCCGTGCCTTCCATCCAGGAAGGTTTGGCGATCCCGCAGAGCCCGAGCGTTGTAGGCGCGATATCGACGCTGTTGAATGGAATCGCGGGGCGGCCGGTGCGGTTGCCATTATAGTACGGCACTCCTCCGCTCACGATCATGGGAATACGGATCGACTCTTCGAACGGCGTGGTCTTCAGGAAATGGCCGTGCGAGCCCATCATGTCGCCGTGATCGGCGAAGAAGAAGATATAGGTGTTGAACTCGAACCCGCAATCGTGTAGGGCCTGCCGCACGCGGCCGATATTCCAGTCGAGGTTTTCGATTTGAGCGTAATAGCCGGCAAGCTCGCGGCGCGTCTCCTTCTGGACCCATTCGACGGAAGGAACGTTCGGGCGGAGCTGAAGCTCGCGCCCCTCGTAGTGGCTCATGAATTCCGCCGGAGCCAGGTGCGGGTTGTGCGGAGGCTCCACCGACATCACCGCAAAAAACGGGCGCGCCTTCCCGGACTTCGCCTCGTCGCCCCGCTCCTTAAGGTATTTAATCAGCAGATTAGTGAGCTCGTCCGTTTCATAACCTGGCAGCCGGTATTGGAACGCATCCTTTCCGGCGCCGCCGTGCACCCAGCAATCCCATTGACTGTTGTTGTTTTCGTACCCGATCCACTTGCCAAATCCGCCGCGGCGATTGGGAGGGATAATGTGCATCGCCGCGCGG
Organism: Terriglobia bacterium; assembly: GCA_050745245.1. Lineage (GTDB taxonomy): Bacteria > Acidobacteriota > Terriglobia > UBA7540 > UBA7540 > RH2-MAG17b. The sequence continues at coordinate 7,823 of JBOGJW010000474.1, forward strand.
CCATTGCGCTCGTGCCATCCGTCTACGTGCCATTTCCCGAAGTAGGCCGTCTGATAACCCGCCTTGCGAAATGGCGCGGCGATGGTCGGCTGGCCTGGTGGCAATGGGTATTCGTGGCCGGGAACACAGTGATGAGGATAGCGGCCGGTCAGCATCGTGCCGCGAAACGGAGAGCAGAGCGGGAAGCAGGAGACGGCATGATCGAAATTGACTCCCATGCCTGAGAGAATATCCAAATTGGGCGTGTGGACGTTCGGATCGCCATTACTGCTGATCGCGAAAGAACGGAACTGATCGCCCAAAAGCCAAATGACGTTCGGCTTTCCGCCAGATGCGGGTTCCGGCGTTCCTTGCGGCGGCGTCAGGCCGGGCGCAAGCTCGGAAGCGGACGCTCTCCTTTGAACGAGTCCGCCAACTCCGGCCGCTGCGGCTGATGCTTGAAGAAAGTTTCTACGATCCATAAGAAGCAGTGACAAGTGAGAAGTAGAGGCGATTTTATATCGCCATCAATCCAGCATTATCGGCGGCCGCACTGCGGCATAAAGCCGCCGCTACACGTTTTCACAACTTGTTAAGCCGCTGACACCTGACAAGCCGCACAGCATGGGTTCACGAGCAGGGCCGGCGAATTTATATATCACCTCGCAGGCCACATCGCAAGCGAAGTTTTTGGAATTACGAATCTGTTTTCGGTTTAAAATCTCAGCCGTTGAGTGTTCCTGCTGGAGGTCATCATGAAGAGAAGGGAATTCGTAGGGGCGCTGGGCGCGGCGGCTGCGGTTTCGGCAAGCCGCGTTTTGGGCGCGAACGAGCGCGTAAACGTTGGATGGATCGGCTGCGGCGGGCGCGGGCGCCACGACGCGAGCCTGATGCGGAAGCTCCCGGACGCGGAGATCGTCGCGGCCTGCGACGTGTACGAGCCGCACGTGCGAGCCGCCGCAAGCTGGCTGGGCTCGCGCTGCCAGGAGTACCGCGATTTCAGGAAGCTCCTCGAGCGGAAAGACATTGATGCGGTGCTGATCGCGACTCCCGACCACTGGCACGCCACCGCGATGGTGCTGGCCTGCCAGGCGGGCAAGGACGTTTACACCGAAAAGCCCCTGGCGCACACGATCGAGGAGGGGCGGAAGATGGTGGCTGCGCAGCGCCGCTACAACCGCGTGGTGCAGTTGGGAACACAGCACCGGTCCGCTTCTCACTTTCGCGAGGCCGCGCGTATTGTGCGGAGCGGCGAGATCGGCCCGGTGCATTTCGTGCGCGTGTGGAACTACATCAACATGACCCCCGATGGCGTCGGATATGCCGCCGACGCGCCCGCGCCCGCCGGCCTCGATTGGGATTTTTACCTCGGCCCCGCTCCCGCCGTGCCGTTCAACAAGAACCGATTCCTGGTGCGCTACCGCTGGTTTTGGGACTATGCCGGCGGGATGGCCACCGACTACGGAACGCATCGCTTCGACAGCGTTCATGAGGTGATGGGAGAGGACAAGCCAAAAACCGTGAGCGCTTCCGGCGGACGCTACGTGCTCAAAGACGGCTGCGACACGCCCGACACGCTGCAGATCACCTACGAATATCCCGGCTTCATCCTGAGCTACGAAGCCTCCATGGTGAACGGGCATGGCTGCGGCGGCCGGACGCCGGGCATGCACTACTACCTGACGCGGTGTAAGGACGACCGCCCGCACGGCCAGGCGTATTACGGCACGAAGGGAACGCTTTACGCCGACCGGTTCGGCTTCGAGGTCTATCCGGAACCGAAGGGCGAATACGGCCCCGGAGCGGTAAATATCGTGCCGGGCGATTCAGAGGGCTTCCGCACGCAGCGCAAACAGGCGCAGGAACCCGACACCACGGGGCTTCATATCAGGAACTTCATCGACTGCGTGCGATCGCGGCGCAAGCCGGTGGCGGATGTCGAGACCGGGCACCGCTCGACGATTGTCCCCCACCTCGGCAACATCGCCCTGCGCACTGGGCACAAGATTCATTGGGATGCCGAATCAGAGAAGATCATCAATGACCCCGAGGCTTCAGCGCTGCTGTCACGCCCCGCGCGTACACCGTGGGATTTGATTTAGCAGCGCGGCCCTCTCTGCATCAGCGGGGCGTTCTGCGCCGCGCCTCGATTGCGGAAGGGAAATCAGAACTGCTTGAGAATCCCAGCCTGCTCCAGAACCGCGTTGGCGGTATGGCGGGACAGGATTTTGTGATCGACGGGAAAACGGCGGCCGGTGATCGGGCTGTACCAGATTTCATGATCTCCGCGTCCTGGACGCTCATAAGAACACCCGTGAGCGCGGAGGACTTCCTTTAATTTCGGCGTAAACGTCGCCATCAGGACGCGACGGGCACGGCGGTAATTTCTTCGTGATGGGCGCGAACATGAAGGTTGATCACCTTTTGCCCTGGTTCGAGCCCGCCATTTAGCTCCAGGAGCTCCGGAACCAGGACCCGAACCTTCTCCACGAGCGTATTCATCGAGCCGGCTTCTGCTACCAAGCCCGGGACGTCAGCACTCTCCGCAACCCACACTCCTGCCTCGGAATCCCAATGCGCTTCAATCTGATAGGTACGACTCATTGCTGGATACTCCCAACCAGGGCTCAGATTACCATCTGCGATCCGGTGTTACAACCGCGGTGGTTTGCAAACTTCATAAGCCCCCACGCCCGGGCTGGCTATTGGAGCACCAGACACTCTTTGCCTGCCAGTTTTCCGAGCCCTCTATCCAACGTGACCAGAGTCAAGCCAGCCATGCTGGCAAATGCCGCCAAGTACGCATCCGGCCATTGCTGGGGCGCGAAGCGTGAAGAGGAGGTTAGCCTGCGGAGAGCGGACTCGGCGCGCTCGGGCTGCGTCTCGTTATAAAAGGCAACCCGCGCATCGCTTGAAAGCCGGTCGTACACATTCCAGGCTTCCTGCTGTGTCTTCACTTCCTCGCGCATCACGGCGGGATGCGTGAGGAGGCGCAGAAAGCTGAGTTGGCTGAACCGGCAGAACACGGCTTGTTCGGCTTCGAGCGGCTCGAACCAAACGGCCGCGATGGCGTGATGTTGATGGCCCCTGTAGGTCAATGCCAGCCAGACGTTGATATCAGGGAAATAGGATTTCATTGATCTTCCGGTTCGTCAGGCGCAGCCATCCGGGCCGCCTCGAGTCGATGATGGGCAGGACAACCTCGCCGCGCTTGCGGGTACTCTTGCGGCCCTCAAGCTCCGCCTTTACCCCTCGCAGAACAAGCTCTTTCACCGAACAGCCCTGGAGAGCCGCCTCCGCCTTCAGCCGTCGATACACCGGATCGGGAATATCAACCGTGGTTCTCATCGCGCCCATCTTACCATATTTATGGTTCGAAGAAGCTCGCCGGGAACAGAGCGCGCAGCGATATTC